>DATEME010000635.1:0-9556 GCA_035275865.1 Candidatus Acidiferrales bacterium
CAACAAAGACATCACGCTGGAAATTGCGGGACAGAACACCGATCTCGATAAGGGAATCCTCGATTCGCTCGCCGACCCCATTTCGCACCTCGTTCGCAACGCAGCCGATCACGGCATCGAGAGCCCCGCAGAACGAAAGGCAGCCGGCAAGCCGCCGCAGGGCGTGATCCGCCTCGACGCTTTTCACGACGGAGATCAGGTCGTAATCGAGATTTTCGATGACGGCCGCGGCCTGGACCGCCAGAAGATTGTGCGCCGCGCCATCGAGCGTTTGCTGATGACGCAGGAGGAATCGGAGCGCCTCAACGAAGCCGAAATCCTGCAGCTGATTTTTACTCCGGGTCTCAGCACCGCCGACGAGGTAACCGAAATTTCGGGCCGCGGTGTCGGCATGGATGTCGTCAAGTCAACGGTCGAAAGCCTCAAAGGCAATATTCAGATTCGCTCCGAGGCTGGCAAAGGAACCACTTTCCGGCTCCTCGTGCCGCTCACGCTGGCCAGTATTCAAGCGCTTCTTTTCCGGATCCACGACCGTTTATACGCCGTGCCACTGGCGTCTGTGGTTGAAATCACCCGCATTTCCGAAGACGAAATTCATCGCGTCGATGGACACGAAGTGTTCCGCCTGCGCGAGCAGGTGCTGACGCTCGCTCGCCTCGATGAACTAAATTCTCGGTCGAACGCCCAGCGTGCTCGCCGCGCTTTTGTCGTCGTGATCGATGCGGGCACAAGAAGGTTCGGTCTGGCCGTCGATAACCTCGTCGGAGAAGAAGAGCTGGTCATCAAGGCTCTCGAAGATGAGTTGCTGGCCTCGCCTCTTGTAAGCGGCGCTTCGATTCTTGGAGACGGCACCGTTGTCCTCATCCTCAACGTTCCCGTGGTTGTATCGCGCCTGGCGCGTATTCCCGCTGTGGGAGCGATCGCATGAAGCCCAATATCCGCGTTCTCGTCGTGGACGATTCGGCGCTGATGCGCAAATTAATTCCAGAGACCCTGCTTCAGGACTCGTCAATCGAGGTTGTCGGCACGGCAATGGACGGCGCGATGGGCCTGAAAAAACTTGAGGAGCTCAAGCCGGACGTCGTCACGCTCGACTTGGACATGCCGCGCATGGATGGAATGGAGATGCTGCGCCAGATTACGCGCAAGCATCACGTCCCGGTCATCGTCGTTAGCGCCCACACGGAGGAGGGAGCGTCTCTCACTCTGAAGGCGCTTGGCCTTGGCGCATTCGATTTTGTCACCAAGCCGCAGAACGCGGCCCGCGGCCACATCCGGCAGATCGGCGCGGAGCTCTCCGCAAAAATCAAGGCAGCCGCTGCAGCGGGCGCGCCCAAAATGATTCTCACCGTGCCCACGGTGAAGCAAAAGCAGCCGCGCAAATTTTCGATCCAACCGCGCTGGCCGTCGCGAATCGTGGCAATCGGTGTCTCGACCGGCGGTCCTCAGGCGCTTCAATATCTCTTCTCGCAAATTCCGGCCGATTTTCCCGGCTGCATCGTGGTCGTTCAACACATGCCCGAGGGCTTCACTCAGATGTTCGCGCAGCGGCTCGACGAATCGTGCGCCCTCGAAGTAAAAGAGGCCCAGTCGGGCGACCTTCTGCAAGCCGGACGCGCGCTGATCTGCCCTGGTGATCGCCACATCAAGGTTCGCCGCATGGATCACGGGGACATCGCGATTCTCGTCGATCAGGCGCGCGTAAATGGTCATCGCCCGTCCGTTGATGTGTTGTTTCACTCTGTTGCCCAAGAGTTCAGCCGCAAGGCGATTGGCGTCCTGATGACTGGTATGGGCGAAGACGGCGCAGCCGGACTAGGCGCGATCCGCAAGGCGGGCGGTTTCACCATCGCGCAGAATCCCGAAACTTGTGTCGTAGACAGCATGCCGCGAGCGGCCATTCAACAGGGTTTTGCACATCGCGTGGTGTCGCTTTCCGCGATGGCGGAAGCGATCATCTCCAAGTGCCTGCCGGACGTTCCATCCGAGCCGCCACCCGCTGGCGCCCATGATTCGAATATCGAAGAGAGTGTTTCGCGAAGGAGGCCGTCATGAAACAGTTCGAGCCCTTGACTCGAAAATCCGACGCTCAGCCCGTCCGCTATCTGATCGTCGATGACTCGGTGTTCGCTCGCAAGAGCCTGGCAAGGTTGATCGAGTCTTTTGGCGGCGTGTTGGCCGGCGAAGCTGGCGACGGCATCTCCGCCATCGCCGAATATGCGCGCACGAAGCCTGACCTCGTCCTGATGGACATCACCATGCCCCAAATGGAAGGCATCGAAGCTGTCGAGCGCATCGTCCAGGAGCATCCCGAGGCCCGCATCGTCATGGTCTCCTCCGTCGGCTATCAGGACAACATTCTGGCGGCTTTGCAGAAAGGTGCACGCCACTTCGTCCAAAAGCCGGTCAAGCCGGACGCGCTTTACGAAATCATCCGCTATGTCTTAAACGATGACGGAGTCACCGCACCCGCGGCCGCAGGAGAAAACTCCCGATGAGAATGGATCTGATTCAGCCGTTTATTGGCTCGCTGGACACCGTTCTTGCCGAAATGATGAAGGCGCCCGCAAATATCGTCGACATGACGATGGAAGAGGACGGTTATCGCCGCAGGGGAACCGCGGCCGTCGTCGCATTCAACGGCCAGATCGAAGGCCGCATCATTCTCGATATGGATCCTGCTGCTGCGGCATATGTCGCGGGCCTGCTCGCCGGCACAGAAGTCGATCCTGCCGAGCCGATGGTTTCGGAAGCCGTCTGCGAACTTGCGAACATGGTGATCGGCAACGCCGTCACGCAACTAAACGACCGCGGCTTCCAATTCAAAGTCCTGCCGCCATCGATCCTCAATGAAGAGCAATGCGCAAAGGCGGGCCAGGATTCCGAAGCCACGATCCTATGCTTCGAGACTCCTCACGGCGTGGTCTATCTGAATATCGCGATGCACTATCTCGCGCGCCGGACCCACGATCATGCACCTGTTGCGGTTGCTTGAACTGGCTCCGCTAAATTGAGGCAGCTTCGCTATTTCCGGCGATATTCGGTGCCATGCCGAAATAGGCCCGCCTTCGCAATCTCTTCTGAGTAGACGATTCTCGCCGGAAGAAAAATATTCCCCGAGTCCGGCGAATACGGAACGGCCACTTCGACCTCTGCATTACGTTCGTATCTTCGCTTGCTGCGAAAGCACACGCCCACAGGAGAAATGTCCTCGCACACGGCCAGCTCGTCATCGGCGCCGCTCTGCCTTACGCATGCGGTCAAGCGCGTCTTCAGCCGAACTCGCTGTCTTAGCCGCTTCTCGTGTCCGTCGGCGGGCGCGTCTTGTGAATCGTCGCGGCGCGCCTTGGACCGCCCTATCTTCTTTGGATCTTCATGCGCTGCCTGCACCCAAATGCTCGGCACTCCGCATGTCTTGCAATGGCGGGCAATCCCGCGGTTCGATTCGAAGGCCCGCAGCTCCATTTCATTCAGGTAGACCACCTCTCGCCGTCGGCAATTGCTGCATTCCAGCAGCATGCGCGCCACGGCTTCATTCGATTCCGCGATCGGCGGGAACTCGACTCCCCAAAGATCCACACCCTCGTCTGCTATCTCGATTCCATAAACAAAATCGTCGTTCTGTTTGCCGAACTGCCCCACGATGCGCGCGTGGGCCTGCCTTTGGGTTTCGCTCGGCGCGCGTCGCTGGATGAGAACCCGTTGCTCCGCTGCAACGTCTCGCGTGAGAAGAATCACGGCTCCGTGCCGGTTGATCAGCATCGTGCTCGCCGGTTCGGAGAATTCCTTGCCCTCGATATCTGTTCCTGAAACGGTCAACAACAGCCTGATCGAGACGCGGTCGCTGCGTCGCGGCGCTTCGGTTTCCATGGGTTCACCTTTCAACCGGGAGCAGACCCGCCAAGATAACACACAGCGCCGCTTCTTGATGCCCGCGCGAAACCAAATCCACGTCGTTTGCGTCTGGCAAGTAGGCTATGATGTCTCTTAGACCGACTACTCACACCGGAAGGTAACGAACAGTTATGGGCGAAACACGGGTCTCCTGCCGTCTGCGCCGTTCTTTGGCGATCTCTTTAACCGCATTCGTGATGGGCGCCCTCTTTTGCGTTCCCGCCTCCGCGCAGGTGAATAGTGCGGAGATTTCAGGCCGCGTCGAGGATGCATCGGGCGGCGGGATCGGCGGTGCCACCGTCACTGTGAAGACTCTCGAAACCGGCGCGACGAAGACCGTAACGACGGATAGCGTCGGCAACTTCGAGGTCTTGAGCCTGCCTGTCGGACCGCAAGAGGTACGAGCCGCAAAAGACGGCTTCAAGTCCACGGTAAGGACGGGAATCAATCTCGAAGTTGGCCAGAATGCCACGGTTAACCTTCAGCTTGAAATTGGCGAAGTCATCCAGGAGGTAACCGTTCAGGGCGACGCGCCTGTGGTGAACACGACCACCGCATCCATTTCCGGAATGGTCGGCGAGCGCGAAATCAAAGAATTACCGCTCAACGGTCGCAGTTTCGACAATTTGATCACGCTGAATCCGGGTGCGATAAATTACAGTGCGTTGAAAAGCGCAAACACCAGCACCAGCAATGGCAATACGTTTTCTGTGGCCGGTCGCCGCACGGCGGAAAACTTGTTCCTGCTGAACGGGATCGAATACCTCGGCTCCAGCCAGCTGGCGAACACGCCCGGCGGTGTCAGCGGCGAGCTTCTCGGAATCGACGCCGTTCGTGAGTTTAACGTCCTGACTAACAATTATTCGGCAGAATACGGCAAGCGCGCCGGCGCACAGGTGAGCGTGGTGACGCAGTCCGGAACGAACAACATTCATGGCTCCGTTTTCGAATTTCTGCGCAATAGCGTCCTTGATGCAAGGAACTATTTCACACAGGCGCCGGTCAGCCCCAGTTATCAGCAGAACCAATTTGGCGCTGCGCTCGGCGGCCCATTGCAGAAAAACCGCTGGTTTCTCTTCGGAAATTACGAGGGCTTCCGTCAGGCCCTGATGCAAAGCAGCGTCAGCGTCGTTCCTGATGCGCAAGCTCGCACAGGCTCTCTCCCCAATCCGGCCACAGGCGTGTATTCGCCGGTCTCCGGATTGAATCCGGCGATGTTGCAATACATGGCTTTCTGGCCCCAGCCAAATGGGCCCGAGCTGACTTCGCCCACTGTGAAGGCCAGCGGGACCGCCTACTCATATAACTACCCCAAGCAATACGAGCGCGAAAATTTTGGAACGGCCCGCACCGATTATGTCTTGGGATCGAATGACACACTTTCCGCCTCTTACACAATCGACGACGGCTTCAGCCGCATCCCGCTCGTTGACCCCCTGTTCGCTTCCGGCACCGAACTAAGAATGCAGGTCGCAAGTCTTCAGGAAACGCACACTTTTAGTCCCGAGACGCTAAACACAGCTCGGTTCGGTTTCTCTCGCGCTGGCTTTAATTTGGACTCGATTCCTTTGACGTCCATTCCTGCAAACCTTGACTTCGTTACGGGCGCGGGTCCGGGTGGCATTACGGTTGGCGGAGGTCTCTCCACGACGGCGGGCAGCGGAACCATTACGGCGGCCGGGCCAAACAACGCGGCTGGCGTTTGGAACCGCAGGAATCTCTTCACGTATTCAGACGATGTGCAGCTCACTCGCGGCAGGCACCAGGTCAGCGTTGGCGTGTGGTTTCAGCGCTTGCAAGACAACGAATTCAGCGCCTCGCGGCAAGCAGGCGTCGCGGCCTTCTCGAGCTTAATGACGTTTCTTCAGGGAAACATCACGGGGGCGGGTGCGAGCTTTCAAGTCGTGCCAAAAGCGACCGAAATCGGCTGGCGCAGCTTTTTCGGCGCCTGGTATGCGGATGACACTATCAGGCTCACACCCAGGCTAACTGTTGAACTCGGCCTCCGCCATGAATTCACAACCGGTTGGAATGCCGTTCAGGACCGCGCGGCAGATTACGTAACGGATTCCAATAACGTGCTCGTCACCGCTCCAGTTGTAGGCAGCAAAGTCTTCACCACAAATAACGCGAAGAAGCTTTTTAGCCCAAGAGTGTCGCTTGCCTATGATCCGTTCGGTAACGGCAAGACTGCGATCCGCGCGGGTTTCGGCACCTACTATTCCGTGATCGACAACCTCGCTTTCTTGCTGAACTCGCTGCCGCCGTACAACGGCTCTTACACGTTTACCGGCGCGCTGTCGTCGATCGCGCCGGTCTCTCCCAGTTTCTCCGAGCCGACCTGCGGCCCCGGTGTGGCACCGCCTTGCGCCACTTACGCCCCGCAAGGTGTCCAGCCCGACGCAAAGACCCCTACTGTTGAAGAATGGACTTTTGGAATTGAGCAACAGTTGAACCAGAGCACGGCGTTTCGGATTTCCTATCTCGGCTCGCACGGCTACCACGGATTCATAGCCGTAGACCCGAACAGCATCCCCGCACAAATCTGCGCGTCCGCCACCTGTACCACCGGCGGTACAAGCGCTACCCACGGAACCGTGAATCAAGGCCAGCAATACATCCCGGTCGGCTCGCGGCCGAACCAATACCTCGGCGCGGGCTTCTTCTGGTACAACGAGGGCAACAGCAGTTACAACGCGCTCGAGACTGACGTGAATCACCGTTTCGGTCACGGCCTCGAATTCCGCGCGAACTACACCTGGTCGAAGAACCTCGACATGAATTCTGCTCTCACCATCGCGCAATCCGCGAACGAACCGCAAATGATCATGAATCGCAACCAGCTCAGCCGTGACTGGGGCCCATCGGCATTGAATGCGGCCCAACAAGTGAGCATTTCCGGGCGCTACGAGCTACCCATCGGGCCGGGCAAGCATTGGCTCAACGCCACCCACGGCATCGCAAGCAAGCTTGCGGGCGGCTGGCAGATCAACGGTATCAGCACGTTCCTGAGCGGGTTTCCACTTACGCCTCTGGTAGGCTCGAATCGTTCGGGAGACGGCGATATCCGTAACCCTGACCGGCCGAATTATGCTGCGGGATTTTCCGGGCCGATCGTCACCCATAATCCAGCGCAATGGTATAACCCAGCAGCGTTCGCTCTCCCTACCATTGGGACGTATGGCGACGTCGGGCGAGGCGTTCTGAGGGGGCCTGGACTTGCGAACGTCGATTTTTCAATTTTCAAGACGACAACGCTCACCGAACGTACAACGCTCCAATTCCGCGCTGAGGCATTTAACATATTCAACCGGGTTAACTTTGGCGCACCGAGTGCCACCGTATTTTCGGGCGCTTCGACGAGCCTCCAAGCCGGGAACATCAGTACGCTCGCCACAAACCCGCGCCAGATCCAGTTCGGTCTAAAAGTGCTCTTTTAGCCGCTCGCCGGGCTGGGCGCGGCATAGATCAGCCATCCACGAGCGTCTTTAAGCGTCTTTGTGTCAACGAATTGCCTTATTCCTCATAAGGCACCGGCGAACCACTTCCGAAGCATGTCTTCGTATGGTTCTAGTACTATATTGGGGCGTTCTCTCAGTCTGGAGGCTCGTGTTGAAACGACTCCGTTTTCTCGTGTCGCTCGTTACCGAAGACAACGACTACCAACGCGAACAAGCCGCAGCGGCTCAAGAAGTTGCACATCGCTTGGGCGCGGACGTCAGCATCCTGTACGCGGAGGGCGATCCGATCACGCAGAGCCAGCAGCTCCTCAGCGTCATTCAGGGCCCGCGCGAATCTCGCCCGGATGGCATTGCTTTGGACCCGGCCAGCGGCACGTCTCTGCCTCACGTCGCTCGCGCCGCAGTTTCGGCTGGCATAGCGTGGGTTGTGATGAATCGCGAAGCGGCCTATCTACAGGAATTGCGTGCGCGCGCTGGCGTCCCCGTGTTCTCGGTTACTTCCGACCACCTGGAAGCCGGGCGCATCCAGGCTCAGCAAGTCGCCGCGCTCTTGCCCAAAGGCGGTAACGTCGTCTACGTTCAAGGCCCTTCGGACTATCCGTCGGCGAGCCTTCGCACACAGGGAATGCAGCAACGCAAGCCGTCGAATGTCAATCTGATCCTTCTTCGCGGAAAATGGACCGAGGAAAGCGGCTATAAGAGCGTTGCGTCATGGGCGCGCCTCTCCACGTCGCAAAAGCTCTCCGTTGACATGTTCTGCGCCCAGAATGACTCGATGGCCATGGGTGCGCGAAAGGCGATTCAGGAAGTTGCCGATCCCGCATTGCGCGACAAATGGCTGGCGCTGCCCTTCGCAGGAGTCGACGGCCTTCCCAAGACCGGCCAGGCATTCGTGCGCAGCGGTTTGCTGGCGGCAACAATCGTCGTCGCGCCCAATACGCATCTGGGTATCGAACTTCTTACCGAAGCCCTGCGCAAAGGAACCACTCCTCCGGCCCTTTCCCTCACGGTTCCAGTGTCCTACCCCAAAATCGAGGAACTTGCCTCGGCAAAATCCGCGAAAGAACACGTGCTGGCTCACTGATACCGAACTTTGCTGAATTAGCTTCCAGTCCGTGCTTGTGCACAAACTGCCTTTCCAGTTGCGGCCCGTCGCAGAATCGCGTACAGCTTTAGAGGCTGTGCAGGAATTGCGGGACGGAAGGGTGGGGCTTTAGCCCCTGAAGCCCGCTTTTCGCTTTCAGACAGGAACACGTAGCGGCCGACCTGCCGTTCGGTCGGGCGCTTTTGACGAAGCGACTCGATCGAACGATGCCCTATCGCCCACGAGAACTGGTGATCCGCGCGCGCGAAGCCGCGATTCTTCTTCTTCGCACCATCGACCGCAACGAAACAGTGCAGCGCTTCCTCGATATGTACGCGGCGCAATACCGCCGTCCCGGTCGCGCGGATCAGCCGTGGCACTATCGCGAGCAATTGGAGACTATCCGCCGCGAGGCAATCCTGGCTATGGTGTTGCGCATCGAGGGCGCGCTGCCGAAGCGCCTGAATGTCCACGTCAATGTGCGCTCCGCGCGGCCGGCAAAAAAATCCGCGAAAGGGAAAAAGGGCAAGAAGACCACAGCGAAAAAACCAAACCGGACGGGTCTCGATCTGGCGATTCCGCTCCTCGATCTATTCCGCGAAGAGTTTTTTGTGGCGCTTGGGCAGGCGATGGAATGGGATGACGACGATGCACAGGAATTTTGGCGCGACCTCGAGCTGTATGAAACTCTCTCGGCCATCGCCGCTCAAAAGCCGGCTGCGCGCAAGCCCGTCCTGCGCGGGCTAGCTCCCGCTGCTTCCGGCCCCTTCGTGGATCGCGTCGGCTTCCTCCTCGATCCTTCCTTAATGGACCAGGCCCGCCGCGAAGCCGCAAAATTCCTCGCCGAAATCAACAGCATCGCCGACCAAGTCCTGCGCAAAGCCTTCGCTCCTCGCCCCAATTGACACATTTTCGCAGCACGCCGTCTGTGGCACAGCCACTCTTGGCTGTGAGCCCGTCGATCAGAAGACAGCGCGCCTCATTCCTCGTAGATAGATCGCCAGCCCAACTAATCCCAGCATTGCGCGCCAAATCCGCCAACAGAGCAGCGCCTCGGCCCCGCCTTGAAGTCCCGCAATCGCGAAAAGCGCACTGAAAGCCGCTTCGCCCACGCCCA
>DATEME010000636.1:0-2766 GCA_035275865.1 Candidatus Acidiferrales bacterium
CGCAGTTCGTCAAGCAGCCGATCGCCCTTGATAACGTAACGATCCGCGCCGAAGTTCACCGCGTCGATGGCCGTATCAATCGTCGGCACGCCGGTGATCAGAATAAAGGTCGTGCTGGGCGACATTTCCTTGGCGTAACGGAGCAGCTCTACACCGTCCATATCTGGCATACAGATGTCGGACACAACAATGTCGAAAATTTGCGAGGCGAGCTTTCGCTTCGCCGCCTCGCCATTTGGCGATACTTCGACTCTATGGCCTTCCTTTCGGAAGCTTATTTCGAGCAACTCGCAGATCGAGCGCTCGTCATCGACGATTAAGAGATGCGCCATTCGCTAAGCCTTCCCCACCGAGGTTGCCGATTCCAATTCGATCAGCGGCGTCCTCGCGCTCTGCGGCAAACGCGCCTTGTCTTGACGCGTCTTTTCCGCCGCCTGTAGCTCGGCAATGAATTCCGCACCACTTCCCTTTTCCGAGCGCACGCGAATCGAGCCGCCGTGCGCCTGCAAAATCCTGTAGACCACAGCCAAGCCCAAGCCTGTTCCTCCTGTAAACCCGGACTGGAACGGCTCGAAAATTTTCGCGGCTACCGCCGGAGCGACGCCGATTCCTGTGTCTCGGACCGAGACCCGCACTACGCCCGGCGCTGTTTCCACTCCCACGGTCAAAGTGCCTCCCTTGGGCATGGCGCGAAGCGCGTTGTTGCAAAGATTCCAAAATACCTGCTTGATCGCGTCGCGATCGGCCAGAGCAAAAACGCGCCGCTGCGGAAAAACGCGTTCGATCTTTACTTTTCCTCCCACTGTTTCGAGCCTCTCAAGCAGCAATAGCGTTTCTTCGAGCACGGATGCGATATCGATGCTCGCAAACGAGTATGTCTTTTCGCGCGAGTAATCCAGAAAATCCGTGATGATCTGGTTCAGGCGCTGCGATTCGCGGCTAACGATCTGAACGAGCTTTTTGTCGTCGTCCTCGAGCGGCGCGAACCGTGCCAGTTCTTTCAGAGCACCTGTCATCGCAGTCAGCGGCTGCCTGATCTCGTGCGCAATCGCAGCCGAAAGACGGCCGAGGGCGGCCATCCGCTCTTTCGTCTGAACCTCGCGCTCCAACCTTTTCAGTTCGGTGAGATCCTGAAAATTGAAAACGTATCCGCTTGCCAGATTCTGCGCGGTGCGCAAAGGCGAGATGGAGACTCCAAGAAATCGCGTGACGCCGTCCGGCGCGCCGTATTCCACCTCTTTCCTCAGCGCCAGCGGAAAGCCGGTTTCATCCAGGTCGACCGGCCAGAAGCCTGGGAAAACATCCGTGATGTGCTCGCCGCGAACCAACCCGAAACCGTGGCCCGTAATTTCGGCACCGGCGCGGTTCAAGAGCAAAATCGTCCCTTGCGCGTCGGTTGTGAGCAAGCCGCCGCGCATCGATTCGATAATGTCTTGATTAAACGCCTGCAGGTCCTTTAACTCCTCGTTTTTCTCCTCGAGCTCGGCGCCCTTCTTGTGAATCGTTTGTGAGAGTAGCGTTCCAAGGTACGCCACGCCGAGGAATGCGATCAGGTTCACCGCTAGCCACGATTCCAGGGTGCGAACTCCCGGGTGCGACGTTGCCGTGGGAGGAATTTTTTCAAAGAAGGCCAATTCAACTACGCAGCTCAAAAACAAGAAGCTTCCACCCGCAACGAGAAATGCGCCGCGGCGCGTGAAGAGAATTGTTCCCATCAGAATCGCAAGCAGGTAAAGCGACGTAAAGTAGCTGTCTTGCGCGCCGGTCACGTAGACAACGCCGGTGATCATGACAAGATCGATGAGTGACTGCACGGGCGCGTGGGCGCGAGCACCTGGCAAGTGTTTCTGCAAGAGCAGGCAGACCGCTGCGAGCATGTACCAAACCATGATCAGCGGTACAAAGGCTCGCGTCGGCGCCGGCGCGGTGGTCAACTCGCTGACGGCGACGACCACCGCAACCAGCACCGTAATGACAAGGAAGCGTACGCGCCCCAACCAGATCAGCCACTCGTTCGCGCTGGGCCCTTTATCCATGCGTTGTTTGGAACGAACCACCCTGTCCCCTCTTCGTCATCCGGAAAGCTTTGCGATGAGCGAGAAGAGCGGCAGGTACATTGAGATAACGACTCCGCCGACGATCACGCCTAGCACCACAATCATGATCGGCTCGATTGCGGTCAGCATGTCCTTTACGGCGGAATCAACTTCGTCTTCGTAGAAATCCGCAATCTTTTGCAACATTGCGTCCATAGCGCCAGTCTGCTCACCGACCCCGATCATCTGCGTGACCATGCCGGGGAACACTTCCGTTTCCTTCAGCGGATCGACGAGCGAACGCCCCGCTTCCACGGCTTTGCGCGTTTGCGAAATTGCTTTCTCGACTACGGCGTTGCCCGATGTGCGGGCGGTGATATCGAGGCCTTCAAGAATCGGTACGCCGCTAGAGATCAGCGTGCCGAGAGTTCGCGTAAACCGGGCGACAGCGATCTTCCGCATTACGAGTCCCACAATAGGAGCCTTCAAAATCGCTGCATCGATCGTGTACCGTCCTTGTGGCGTCCCGTACCAGACCTTCACCGCGAAGCCGGCAGCAACCGCACACACCAGGACCATGAATCCATACATGCTGCCGACAAAATGGCTCAGTCCAATAACGATACGGGTCGGCAGCGGCAAGGAAACGTCCAGGCCATTGAACAGCGTGACGAAAATCGGCACGACTTTCCACAAAAGCAAAGTGATGACGCAGACCGCGATCCCAATG
>DATEME010000637.1:0-16133 GCA_035275865.1 Candidatus Acidiferrales bacterium
GAACAGGGAATTCACGTGGACTTCGAGCCCGAGCATCCCAAAATGGGCTACCTGGTAAACGAAGCCGCTCATCGCCTGTCTGCGCACAAGCCCTCATCTCCAAAATAAGCGCTACCTACTGCTTCGGATAGTCCTGCCAGAGATATTCGAGCGCCTCGGCGAGCGTTTGCTGTTTCACGCTGCGGTCGGTGTGGCCCGCATTGCGCGCGAACACGAATTGATAGTGATAGCCCTTCGCGGCGAGCGCTTTTGCCATGTTTTCGTTGGCGACGACCCAATCGTGCATGTTGTCACGCATCACGTTGGGGTTGTAGTTGTCACGGTCCCCGACTTCCATCCAGATGCGAATCGGCTTGCGTGGGCCATCGGGGATCAGATGCTCGTGGAATTCCCATGCGCCGTGCGGCGTCTGCGGATTCGGCGGCCACTGCTGGTTCACATACGTGCCGGAGTAAGTCAGCACGCGGTGATACCACTCTGGGTGGTACCACGCCATAATCAGCGCGCAGGACCCGCCCGAGCTGCCGCCCATCGTGGCGCGACCATCAGGATCGTTCGTAAGCTTCACGTTGAATTTCGATTTCACGAGGGGCAAAACTTCCTTCTGCACCCATTCGGCGTACAAACCGGACATCGTGTCGTATTCGAGCCCGCGCTCGCTGCCTTGCGCGTCACCGCTGCCGTTTCCGATCGAGATCGCGATCATCGCGGGGACTTTGTGTTCGGCGATCAAATTATCGAGCACGGTGAAGAGCGCCTGATCCGGTCCGTCGGCGCCCACAATAAACGGCGCGGCGGTGCCGGACACATATTCTTTAGGTACGTAGACCGCGACTTTGCGCGTGTACGGCGCGGGATGGCTCGTTGTGACAACGAGTTTCGCGGCATCGTTTGGATCCGGCGTGCCAAATGTGCCCGCATCGCGCGCAATGCCGGGATAGATCTTGCTATCCGCCGAACTCACGGTGAAATTGTAAACGGTGCCGTCTGGTACGTCGTCGCGCACGGTCATCTCTGCCGCAGGCGAATGTGTCGGGCCGATGATGAAGTTGCCGTCCGCATTGGGCGGTGGCACTTCACCATCCGCCAATTCCTTCGCTTTCACGAAACCCGGGGTATTTGGATCGCGCGTAGGCGGCGTGGGCCGAGCGGTGGTCGAAGCAGATGCGGAAGGTGCCGTTTGCTCACCGAGCGGCTTCAGAATTTCACTCAGCAGGTCGGAGTGGCTCTCATCGCGAACCAGATGAGGATTGCGCAGCCCGCCGTGGTAATCCACCGAATAGGTCTCTACATCCAATCCATTTGCCGCAATAAATCGAATAGGTTCGGTTGTGTGCTCAGCATCTTTGATGGCTTGCTTAATCGTATCCGCGATGGTTGCAGCATCTAGTTGACGGCCATTAACTGCGGTGATCTTCATTCCCGGCGCGAAGCCCGCCTTATAAGCCGGCCCGTCGTAGATCACATCTTTTACAGTTCCGTCGTTTTTTAGCCACAAACCGACCGATAGCCGCAACTCGACCTCTTTCCGCACTTTATCGCGTTTGTCCTGTATCTCGTTCGCATCGTCGTTGTAGACGATCTTCCAGCCGCTGTTGTCCAGTGCATCGTCCATCGTATTCGGCGCGAGCGAATCGAGCCGGTCGCGCAGAAACTTCGTCCAATCGTATGGCGCCACCTGATTGAGCCCTGCGACGACATCTTCAAAGTCATAAGGCTTCAGATCAGGTTCACCGCTCGTCCCACCATGAAAGAGGCGGCAAAAGTCGTTGATCGACTTCTGCTCTTCAGTTAAGTGGCGGATTTCATCGTCAACCGCCAGCCAGAGAAAATCACCCTCCTGATAAAAGTCGGTGCCGCGTCGCCAGTTTTGCCAGTCGGCCGTTGAATCGTAGAGAAAGACAGCCGCGTCCGCCGTATCCTGCAGAGGGCGCCATTCGCGGCCCGGCTCTGCATCGAGCAACGCCGCTTCGCGTGCGAACTGTTCGCGAAATTGTTGTGGTGTCCAGAGACCGCTCCGCGTGGCGAGAACCTGCCCAAGATAATCCGTAAGCCCTTCATAGACCCACAGCAGGTCGTCTTTCATCGGCTGTTCGTAATCCGGCGAGAGCAGTCCTGCCGGACGGCGATATTTTCCGTTCCACGAATGAACGTATTCGTGCGGAAGCAGTGAAGCCGTCGCCGTGCCCGTTGTTGGATCCGTCAGAGCATGTTCGTAAATGCGATCATCGCTCGATTCATGATGCTCCAGGCCGAAATGCGCGACGTTGTCGCTGAGCGTGAGTAGAAAGTGGTAATCGCGATAATGCCGTGTCCCAAAGAGCGCAAAAGCCTGCACAATCAACTGCCGATACGCCGCTTCCGTTTCAGGGGTCATTTGCAGGTCCGCGGGACTATCGGCCGCAATATCCATTTCGTGATGGGGCGTCTGGCCGGGCGAAAGATCAATCGCGCGAAAATAGCGTCCTGTGATTACGGGTGAATCAATCAGTGTTTCGAGTGAAACGGGCGAGAAATCGATCGTGTCGCCGCCCTGCTTTGTCACTGGGAGTGCAGTTCCAAATTTCCATCCCGCCGGAACCTTCAGCGTCGGAACCACGGTCACATTCGCTGCGTCCTCGCCCTTGGGATAGAGCACGAGCTGATTCCAGCTGACTAGATTCAGAAACGCCGTCGCCGATGCACCGGCTGAATAGCCGGATGTGTTTGGCGAAAGAAGAAAATCGAAATTGACGTCGAGTGGCGACGCTCCTGCAGGGACATCCACGTGAAGGGCGTACATATCGAACAGATCGCGGCGCCAGGAAATCATCTTTCCATTGGCCATGATTTTCAAGCCGGCCATTTCGATGATCGGTCCCGAGGGCTGATGCTCGCCGGGAATCCACTCTGGATAGACGAGCGTGAGCGGCCCCGGCTTTACGGGAATCGTAAGATGCGCGTGCAGAATCTTTTGCGCCGCGCGGCTCGAGTCCACGTCAAGATGAATCGGTCCGGAAAGCGTGTGCGATGCGGCCTGAGCCTTCAGCGCAGTGCAAGAAATTGTCAACGCGCCCGCTAGGAATATCGAGACCAGCGCGAGTTTTTGTGTTGAGAGAATCATGATGGGTCCTCGCGCGTAATCTTAATGCACGGGAGCCCACCTGCAAAGGATGCATTCGGCGTCGGCCGCGCTGCGAATTTGCCGTAGCAACCACTGGCCGCCGTTTGTATGATATTCGACCATGCCATTTCCCACTTATGACTGACGCACATCACAGATCGGCTAGAGCTGGGCGGCGCCGTTCGGTCGATCCGGCCCGGTTCACGCCTTTTTACGCCTATAAGGCAGCCTCTAATAAGGCCGAAGAATGCCTTTTCAGCGAAGGCGTTTCTCTTGAAAAGATCGCAACTAACGTCGGTACTCCCGCTTACGTTTACAACCGAGCGGCCATCGAGAATACCTATCGCACGCTGGACCGTGCTCTCGCCGCGATTCCTCACACGCTTTGCTACGCAATGAAGGCCAACAGCAATCTTTCGGTTTTGCGCGTTCTCGCGAAGATCGGCAGCAGCTTTGATATCGTGTCTGGCGGCGAACTCGACCGATTGCGCCGGATTGGCGTTCCCGGCAATCGAATCGTCTTTTCAGGCGTTGGAAAAACCCGCGATGAAATTCGCGAAGCGCTCCGCTATTCGGGCGGCGGCAGGAAGAAGTCTGGCGGCGGAATCCTTCTTTTCAATGTCGAATCTGAGCCCGAGTTGGAGCTGCTCATCGAAGAAGCGGCTCGGCATATCGCCGCTGGCGGCGCACGTCCCTCGCTCGCCATCCGTGTCAATCCGGACGTGATGGCCGGTGGCCATCCTCACATTTCCACCGGGGAGCACCACCACAAATTCGGCATCGGCTGGGAACCGGCACGGCGTCTCTATCTTACGCACAACGGTTCACGCTGGATCAACTGGCGCGGGATCAGCGCGCATATCGGCTCGCAAATTCTCTCGGTGGCACCATATCGCCGCGCGGTCACTCGGCTCGCTTCTTATGTGCGCGATTTGGCTCGCAACGGTGTTCACCTCGATTATCTCGATATCGGCGGCGGGCTCGGTATTCGCTACACGAACGAATCGCCGCTCGTGCAAGCCGAATACGCCCGCACTCTGATCGGCGCGGTGCGCCCGCTTAGCTGCCGCCTGATGATCGAGCCGGGCCGTGCGATCGTGGGCTCGGCGGGAGTGCTTCTCACGCGGGTGCTTTACGTGAAAGAGAATCGTGCAAAAACTTTCGTGATCGTCGATGCGGCGATGAACGACCTAATTCGCCCGGTTCTCTATGATGCGATCCATCCGATCACGCCCGCGACGCGTGCGAAAGAACAAAGTGACGGACTAAAGCGCGTGGACGTGGTCGGGCCTGTCTGCGAATCGGGAGATTTCTTGGCACGCGATTGGCCGCTCGCGCCTGTGAGAGCCGGCGATCTGCTCGTGGTCTGGGCCGCGGGTGCCTACGCCTTCGCGCAGTCGTCGAATTACAATGCGCGACGCCGCCCCGCCGAAGTGCTCGTTGAAGGAAACCGATTCCGCGTCGTCCGCAAGCGGCAATCCTACGAAGACCTCGTTCGCGGCGAAACCTAACCATGACTCTCTTCCCAATTTTCGTGAAATTGTCGAAGCGCCGCTGCCTTGTGGTCGGCGCGGGAGAAATTGCGGAAGGGAAAATCGAAGGACTCCTCCCGACGGGCGCCGAGGTCCACGTTGTCGCTCCAAAAGCGACCCCGCGCATTCGCGCTCTCGCGCAAGACAGAAAGATCCGTTGGGGCGCACGCCGATTCAAGCCAACCGACCTTGACGGCGCGTTCCTCGTTGTGGCGGCCACATCTTCGCCTGAACTTCACGAAAGAATTTATCGCGAAGCGAGACGCCGAAGAGTTCTATGTAACGTCGTGGACGATCCTCCACACTGCGACTTCTACTACGGTTCGGTCGTGCGCCGTGGCGCCTTGCAAATCGCGATCTCCACTTCGGGGAAAAGTCCCGCTTTGGCACAGCGCATTCGCAGAATTCTCGAGCAGCAGTTTGGCCCCGAATACGAAGAATGGATTGCCGCGCTAGGCGAAGCCCGGGAGAAACTCTTCTCGCGCAAAATGGATCCTGAAGAACGCAAAAGACTTCTGCACATCCTTGCCAGCGGCGAAATGTTCGACGATTTTTTACGCCGCAAAACGTAACATGCCGTTCACATTTCGCGATGCAATTCGCCGCCCGGAGATCATTCGGATTTTGAATTAATTTGATCGGATATTTGACGGACCAGTACCCGCAAACTGCTGCTAAGGTATCTTTACTCGCCGCGCGGCTGGGTATCGACATCCCCCCACCACCCCGACGCCCAGCCAGCGACGGCGAATTCACAAAGACGATCCGAAGTAATCGTCCGCTTCGCTTTTCTCCGTCTCCTTTCGCCATTAGACTACGAGCCATGTCGATCGAGTCCTTTTATCGTGACAAATCGGTGCTCATCACTGGCGCTTCCTCCGGCATTGGCGAAGAGCTTGCCGTCCAACTTGCGGCAGCCGGTGCGAAGCTGATTCTGGCCGCGCGGCGCCGCGAACAACTCGAAGCGCTTGCCGAAAAGATTGCGCGCGCCGGAGATGCAAAGTCGATCATCGCCGAATGCGACGTTACGCGCGATGGTGACCTCGAACGCGCAGTCGAAACAGGCGTTCGCGCCTGGGGCAAACTCGACGTTGCCATCGCAAATGCGGGCTTCGGTGTAGTGGGCCCGTTGAAAAACCTTACGATTGACGATTACCGCCGCCAGTTTGAGACCAACGTGTTCGGCGTCCTGCGTACGATCTACGCCGCTCTGCCGGAACTCGAAAAGACGCGTGGCAATCTCGTGATCAACGGCAGCGTGGCGAGCTATGTGGCGTCGCTTGGTGGGTCGCCGTATGCGATGAGCAAGTTCGCGCTTCGCGGCCTCGCGAAGGCGATTACGCCGGAGCTGCGCCGAGTCGGCGTGAAGGTCACGCTGCTCAGTCCCGGATTCATCGTGAGCAATATTCGCCGGGTCGACAACGCCGGCATGTTTCACCCGAACGCAAAAGACCGTGCTCCGCGCTGGATTCAGGTGAGGACCGACCGAGCCGTGCGCGAGATTCTGCGAGCCATTGCGCGCGGCAAACGCGAGCAGATCGTTACGTTCCACGGAAAAGTGCTCGTCAAGCTCGAACGCTTCCAGCCGTGGCTGATCCGCGCCCTCAACGAGAAATTCGTCCGTCGACCCAGGCAATAGGCCGCGAGTTCTTATTGAACCGTGAGGGTCGAGGGTGCGGTTGGCGCCGAAGGCGCGGAACTCGACGCTGTCGTTGCAAACTCATCGTTCATCCACTTCTCAATGGCCGTCATATTCTGCGCGCGCCCCAGAAAATTCTTCACCAGATCGTTTGCCGATTCCGATCCGCCGGGCTCGAGCACCAGGCGCCGGTATCGCATGGGCGTCGGTCCCGTCAGCAGATTCTGCTGATCGAACTGCTGAAAAAAATCTTCGGCGATGACTAAATCCCACATATACGTGTAGTATGCCGACGAATAATTCGTGAGATGGTCGAAGGAGCAGTAAAAGTCGCCGGTTTCCGGTATGACTTTGAGCGGCACATAGCGGCGAACGTCGGCCAACACCACTGTATTAGGATCGATATCTTCCGGATTGCCCTTATAAATATCGTAGGAGATAGCCGCGAACGCAATCTGCTGCGTGACGTAGCCGGCACGGCCAAACGCGAGCGCACGGTTCATCTTGGCAACGAGGTCAGCCGGGATCGGCTCGCCGGTTTTGTAATTTCTTGCGAACTTCGCGAGCACCTGCGGGCTGTGCAGCCATTCCTCCAGCATCTGCGAAGGCGCTTCGACAAAGTCGCCTTCCATCGTGATTCCGCTGATTCCGGCCCATTGCTCTTGGCCGCCCAGGATGTGGTGCATCAAATGGCCGAATTCGTGAAAGAACGTGACCGCATCGTCGTAATCCATCAGGCCCGGATCGGTCGCCGTCGGCTTCGGCAAATTGCAGATCAGAACTGCTTCCGGCATCTGCTTGCCGCGGATTCCGTCGAGGATAGGCGCCATTTCGGCGTGCGTATATTTGCCCGGGCGCGGATGCATATCCAAATAGAAGCGGCCGATCATTTTCCCGCTGTCGATCACATCCCAGGCCTCGACCGACGAGTCCCACGAAGGCACGGCATGCTCCTGACGGAAGCTGACGTGGAAAAGCGTTGCCGCAGTATCGAGCACGCCTTGCTTCACCTCGTTATAAGGCAGATAGGGCCGTATCGATTGCGAGTCGAATGCGTAACTTGAACGGCGCAACTGCTCTTCATAATAGCGATGCTCGTAATCGTAGACTTCCGTCGCCTTAGGATCCGTCTTCTGTTTCTGCGCAAGTATCATGGTGTATTCACGCTGCATCGCCGGCCGTGCCGCGGCGCTCAATTGAGCGATAAAATCCTCGACGTTCTTTCCGGTAAGCGCCATTTTGTCGGCTGCATTGTAATCAGCCCACGACGAATATCCGAGCAGAGTCGCGATCTGATAACGGATCTTCATCATGTCTTCGAGGACGGCCTGATTCTTGGGATAGGCGCGTGTTTCGTACGCGGCCCAAAGTTTACGACGAAGTTCGTCGTTCTTGGCGTAGTTCATCACGGGGAAGATATCGGGATACGCGGTTGTGATCTTAATCTTTCCGTCCAGGCCGGGCTTGTGTGCGTCGATGTAATCCTGCGGCAGCCCATTGAGGCTGCCGGCATCGGTTTCGATGGATTTCTGGTCGTCAGCAATATTTCGCTCGAACGTCGACTCATCATTGGTTAGCTGCTCATTGAGTTTTTTCAGCTTTTCCCGAGTAGCGCCGTCCTTGTCCACGCCTGCCAGCCGGAATTCGAGCAGCTGCCGCTCGACGTAATGCTGGCTTGCGGCGTCAGCGTGAGACAGGTCGAGACTCGCGAGCGCTTTGTAAACATCCTGATTCAAGCTGAGGGCTGTCTGCGCGTCGGCGGCTTTCGTGGTCATCGCCGTGGCGTGGTCACGGAACGTTGCGTCCGGATGGACTTCTTCGACGATCTGCGCGAGATACGAAGCGGCATTCAATTGGCGTACGGCCTCGTCGAAAGGTGCGAGCGTGTTTTCGATCGTTCTTGGGCCTTTCACCGCAATAAGTTGATCGATCGAATTCTGCGCGGCCCCCAGACGAGCGTTTTCCATTTTTTCCCATTCGGCGATATTGGGATTCGATGCCCAAACCGTCGGCTGGCTGTACGGCACCTGTTGCGCGCGGGCCGCTCCAGGGGCAAAAAAAGTGCAGAGAGCGAGGATCGCAAGGACAGTTCTTTTCAACATGCGAAACCCTTTCAGCGGAAGCCGGGATAAATGGCCGTTTAGACGGCAATGTGGCTTGAACGTTAGTGTAAGGGGCGGGTCTCCCAGGCGCCCTCTATCATTATTTTGAGCCGTTGCCCGGCGCGCCTGCGGGTACCTCCGGATGCTTCGTCATTTCTGCACCGGTAATGATCGCATTTCGAAGCTGGCCAAATAGATCGGTGAGCGTGGCCGGCGAGTGGGGAATCAAGAGAGTATTGCTGTGATCGTTTGCAGCAATGTCCTTCAGCGTATCGAAATATTGTGTCATCAGCACCAACTGCATCACATCCTGCGGCGTCGAGCCGGGAACCGTCTTCGCGAAATCTTCAACGGAATCTTTCAGTCCCGAAATGATCGCTTTGCGCTGATTCGCGATGCCTTCGCCCTGCAGGCGTTTCGATTCCGCTTCAGCCTCGGCCTGCTTCACCAGCAGCAGCTTGTTCGTCTCCGCGCGCGAGACAGTCGCTTCGCGCTCGCGTTGCGCCGCGTTGATGTCGTTCATCGCCGCCTTTACCTTAGGGTCGGGCACGATGTCCGAGATCAGCACCTTCACAATGGAGTAGCCGTATTCCTTCATCGAGGCATCGAGGTTGTCGCGCAGATCGCTGGCGATGTCCGCCTGATTGATGAACGTGTCGTCGAGCTTCATTTTCGGGACGTGGCCAAGCACCACGTTGTAGACCATCGACTCGATCTGTTTTACCGGATCGGACAATTTGTAGTAAGCGTCGGCCACAGATTCGGGAATCACTTTGTATTGGATCGAAACGGGAATCTGAACGAACACGTTGTCCTGCGTCTTCGTTTCCACTTGCACATCGAACTGCTGCACGCGCATGCTCAGCCGCTGCACGACGCTTTCGATGTAAGGCGTCTTCCAATTCAAACCGGGCCCGGCCACGCGCGCAAACTTCCCCAAGCGCTGCACAATCGCTACCTGCGATGTGTCCACCGTGAAGAATGAGCCGAGGATTATACTCAAGCAGAAAATCAGGATAATCGCGCCGACAATCAGGAAAAAACCGGTTGCCACGTCCATATGTGCCTCCGCGCTCTACGGCCGAATCACAGGAGTCTAAACGCTTGATTGCGCGACATTGTACACGCGAAGCCGCGCGACACATCACTCAAATTTCAGCGCCTGTGACCTTTTACCATTTGCGCCATTTCTTTGTGCCGAAATCCGTTGGGAGGGAGAATGCCGATGGGTGACGGCGGTCACACACTTCCCAATCGAACAAGCGCACAATTCAAGTTGCAAAGGAAGGACGCCATGCTCGCCATGACGCATGCAATGGTGCAGCGAATCACGCCGGACTACGTATTCCCCATGCTGACGATCGCATTGATCGCGGTCGTGTTCCTGCTTGTCCGCCACGGCCGGATGTAATAGACGGTCTTGTAGCAGTCCGAGCCTGTCACGCGCAGACGTCCGTCGATAACTTTGACTTGCGCCGCGAAAAAGGCTTACCTTTAACCATTATGGGCCTGCGCGAAATCGTCGATCGATACCTGGCCGCGGCTGGTGCCTATGGCAAGGTGATTCCCATCTCAGCCTTGAGGCTTCCACGCGCGGAAGCTGAAAAAACTTTCAACGTCCTTGATGAGGACTACAACATCAGCCGGTTCATTCATTTTGTATGCGCAGCCGGTGCGGATTACAGCATCAACGGTTTCCCCCAGTCGCACATCTCGATTGATTCTGATATTCAATCCATTCTGTAAATTCAAAGAGGGCGAGGCATACAAACACATGCCGCCGAAAAAATCTGCACCGGCAAAAATCTCTGCAGCGCAGCTCGTCAGCCTTGTTTCCGAACAGTGGAAACGCGAAATTCCCGAAGGGTATCTCCCGAAAATCTGCGATTCGTTCGAATTGCTTTCAGACGAAGAAATTTGGTGGCGCCCAAACGGTTCGTCGAATAGCCTCGGCAACATCGTACTGCATCTCTGCGGCAACGTCCGCCAGTGGATTATCTCAGGGCTGGGAGGTGCAAAGGACGTTCGCAAGCGCGATCTGGAGTTTTCCGAAAAGGGGCCGATTCCGCGGGACAAACTGATCGCGCAGCTCCGCGATACGGTTCGCGAAGCCTCTGCGGTTGTTGCGGGGTTGTCCGCGGCGGAGCTCGTAAGGCGTTACGACATACAGGGGTACGACGTCACCGGTTACGAGGCGTCGATCCATGTGACGGCGCACTTTGCGTATCACGCCGGCCAAATCGTTTACGTTGCAAAGATGAAGCGTGCGAAGGATTTAGGCTTTACGAAACTTCAGCCGCTGCCTCCCAAAACGAAAAAGGCGCGCGCCTGATTGCGTCGGCCCGCCGACATTTCAGGCGAAGCTTGAACATTTTTTGCGGCGAAATCGTGGCAATTTTGGCCAGTTTGGCGCCTTAAAATCGCTTAAAGTGCGCAATTTGGGCGCGAGGTGGCGCGTTTGGCGCCGTAAAAATCGCTAATTTTCGAAAAGGCGAGTTCTTCAGCGCAGCCCTTCCCATCCACCGATTATCGGACGGGCGGGTTAAACGAGAATTGGGGGTCTACGTCCACGGGAATATCTTTTCCCTTCGCAAGCGCCGCCGAAAGTTCAGGCGGCATGACAGCATATTTCTTGAACCATGCTTCGGCTCGCGCCCGGTCTCCGGTTGCTTCCTGCTCAAGCAATTCCTTCGCGAGCGATGCAATCGCCCCCGGCATTTTGGCGAAGTCGATTGCATAGAGGCCGTTCGTATCGCGGCGCATCGCGCCCTGCTCGAGAAAATAATTAAACTCCATCATTTCCGCCTGGCCGTGTGCCTCCGCGATCCCAAATCGTACGGTCCGGAAAATTCCGGCCACCATCGACGCGTAGACCATGTTCCGCTTTCCGGCGGGAATCACGCCGTGCTTGATTAGCCAGTCTAGGCAAAATTCGCCGACGATATCCGCTTTGGCTTCTTCGAGCGCTGAATATTGCGGACCGATCGCTTCGCGAACATCGACTTTTCCCTTGGCGGTGCGCGCGTACGCGGGGCCGAGCCCGTGCGAAATTTCGTGCAGAACCGTATCGTCGAGGTATCCTTCGCCCGTCGCCATACCTGCCTGTTCTGGAACCATCACGCGCTTGGCCAGAGGAAGAATGATGTAATTCACGCGCGCGTCCATGAAATTCTTCCAGAAAATTTTCTTCGAGCCTTTCTCTTCGTGAATGCGCGGGTCGTTCGGAAGATTGTCCGCGACGGCCTGGTAACCGTGCAGCAAATCTCCGGCGCGATAAATTGCGTCCACCACCTCCATCGGTGACTGCTTACCGCGTTTCGAGGGCAGATCGGCTGCGGAGAGCGGCAGCGACTCCTGCAGTTCTGGCACGTATTGTTGGAAAACTTCGAGCTTCTTGCTCTCGGCGTCATTGCGGATCATCACGGACGCGCCATACGAAGTCTTTACGCCGAGGAACGTGTCGAGATACGTCTCGTAAGGCGCGAAGATCACGTCGAATTTCGGCTTGTCCAGATCGAGCCATTGCACGTCGCTATCGAAATACTTATCCGTGAGCAGGGCATCAGCACGCATGCGGAGGAATTTCGCGAACGCCGGATCGGGCGAAAGCGCCGCGGCATCGCGCAAATCCTGCGCCATCGGATCGACGAATTCCTTATATGCGACGTGATAGGGCACGGCTTCGAGCGCGTTGCCTTTGCGGACCACAATCGTTTGCGGATTGTAAAGCGCGGCCTTTTGATCCGGATGCGCCGCCACGTATGCGTCAAATTCCGATTTCGTCAGATTCTCGGGGAAAAAGCCGCGGCCTGGCGGCATCGGCTGAACCCCAATGAACGGCGCATTATCCTCAATCAAATCAAAACGGCTGCCATTGATGCGGAGGTATCGCCTTACGAGAAGATCCTGAGGATTCGTGCTCTTTTCGAGCTGAACATAAAGCTTCAGGCCTTCGGGATCGCTCTGTCGCCAAAACGCGCAATCAAGCAGCCCGGAAGCGTCGACAAGCTTCGCCACCATCTTGCGCTCATTGGCGGAGAGTCCCGCGCCATTGAACGAAAGCTTTACCTGTTTGAATTTGGCCGCACGCTGAGCCAGATCCGTCGCGACGTGCCAATTCGTGGAGATTGCTGGCGTGCTTTTCGATGGGTTCGTCTGGGAATGTGCTGTGATAGCCCCGAATAAGAGTGCGCCCAGGGCGGCGATAACGAGAAATCTTATCCAATCTTTCATGCTCAACATCTTAGTGCAGAAATCCAGAAGCGCAAGCAAGAGTGACGGACACTTCGGCGAAAACAGTTTCTTGACTTGAAGCGAAATACGGTCTAATATTTAGACAGTAATTCAAGGCGAAGCGGACCAGATGCTAAAACTCAAGCAGGCGAGTGCCGTCCTTCAGGTTGATCCCAAGGAACTGCAAAACCTCGTTCAATTCCGCGTTGTAAAGCCGAAACGGTCGGAAGGAACCTACTATTTTGATTCAAGTACGCTTCTGGTGGCCAAGGTTGCGTTCTACCTGAAGGAGTCCCTTGGAACTCGCACTGGCGTGCTCTTGAAGCTGATGGAAGCATTCAGTGAATCAGAAGAGAAGCTCAAGGCCGAGAATCCGAGCTATGTTGTGTTCACTTGTCGCCTCACACCAGACGAAGCACCGCTGAAGGTTGGAGTGCCCTTCCGGGCCCTGGAAGAACAGATTGAGGAAAGGATGAGCCGAGCCAATCTCTACCCGGACCTGCCGCGTGGCAGGAAGCGCCGGGGCTGGAAGAGGGAATTTCTCGAATCGCTGGCCGAGGCGGCGAGGGACATCGGAGACGTCTCCGAAGATGAAATTCTGCGCGCGGTACGTAACTATCGTAGGGAGCGGCGTGCCCCGGAGATCACGGTTGCCGCCGAAAAGTAGGAAAGGCAGACCACGTGCGGTAATCGACACAAGCGTGCTGGTGGCTGGCATATCGGGTTTCCGAGAGCCTTTCGTGAAAGGGCGAAATCCGAGTGCTGATCTCCTCTACACGTGGGTCGATAAGCGTCATTTTGTTTGGCTTATCACAGAGGACATCCTGGACGAGTACAAGGAAGTTTTGAAGCGCCTTCGTGTACGGTCCAACCTGATCGGGCGAGTGGTTAACCTGATTCGAGAACGGGCCGAAGAAATCCAGGTGCTCCTGCCGGTTCGAATGTCTCCTGACCCAAAGGACGATCCGTTCTGCCTGTGTGCCGAGCAAGGCAGAGCCAATTTCATCGTAACGTTGAATCCTGCCGATTTCCCGCAGGAGCTCTTGAAAGCAGCTGTTATCTTGCCCGGTCGGATCGTCGCGTAAACCTCTGACGTCCGCGAAAATCTGGTCGCTTGTTGCAGCATTTCTCGTTGGAGGCCGAGCTTCTGGTGCGGAGGGGGCGACGTTCGCGGTGCGGGTGTATATTGCGAAGGGGCGTGACTGGAGGCGGGATGGCTCGCGTGAATCGTTTGGTTTCGGTTGCGTTGTCAGTGACGCTCGTTTTCATTGTGCTGGGTGGGACTAGCGCGGCGCAAGCAGCGTCGCCAAAACGGGTGGGGCAGAAGCAATCACCGCTTGTGAAAATGATTCGCGACACCGGATTCGTACAGGTACAAGCGCCGGGGTTCAACGCGCTCATTCTCGACGAAAAGCTCGATGCTTATTGGCTCACGATGGCCGCCATTGCCGTCAACCCCGAGCTTACTTTGCACAAGGGCGCGAACGGCCGACCGGACACTGTGACAATGAGCTATCCTCGTGACATCGAACAGGAGCAGTTGCTGTATAGCCAAATCACGGGCGAATGAGACTGTCAGGATCGCCGAAATGATATACTGAGGACAGAGGATTCAATATGGCAACAAAAATCGAAGTCGAGCGTCCGCCCGCACCAAGGCGTCCCAATACCGAGCCTCCTGCCGCGCCCAAGGGCGAAACAATAAAAAAGGGCGCATAGTTAGCTAAGCTGCACGGCCGGCAAGATGCAGCGCCATTAGCAGCAGGCTCACCAATGCTATGGCCACAGCCGGAACCAGAGTCCAAAAACACCAGAACAAACAGTCAGACTTCTGCGCGTTTAGAAGCTTATTGATCTGAAATCGGTTGCTGACCTCCTTGAAGTCCGCCGCCATTATAACTGCATCCGTTACTTCGCCCGGCTTGTAGAACTGCTCCAGGCCCTGAATCCAGTCAGCGTATGCGTCAGGCGTGACTTCGTACCGATATCCTCGCGGGCGCAGTGCGGCGACTCCGAGCGCGGCAGATAAAGAGAGGAGGCAGACGCTAGCAACTTGCACCACTTTTAAATAGGGAAACTGCGGGAGTGCGGGCCATGCAAGGACCAAGCCGGTGATGGTCGCGACGAGAGCGACCACCGTCAGCAGAATACTGGCCTTCACATCCAAGGTGTCGCCCGTAGCAATCTCACTCCATTCGCGTTTCTTGGCTGAATCGTACAGCAAACGTAGTGCTGAATCCGTCATTCCGCCGCCTCGCCGAGCCTTGTCTAATTCTGTCTTTGCCGCCGGAGCCGGGAGTTTATCACGATCAAATCGTTATAGCGCTCGCGTACATATGCGTGGAGGGCGATTCCCCGGAAAGTTTCCGACGTCAGCTTAGTAATAGAACTGCAAAATATTCAATTCCTATAACTTTTCCGAACAACTCCGCGCGCGGCAAATTGATCTAAGCGTTAGCATCAGCAAGACGGGCGCCGCTCGGGCGCGGACCGGCGATTCCCAAACAACGGAGGGGCGATATGATTCACTACCAACGCTGCACGTGTGTCTTCTCTGTCTCTATTCTTGCCGTTTCCCTCGTCGTAACAGCAGCTCCAAACAATCATTCCGCATCGCCGGCCGTAACGCACAAAGCGGTTTCGTCAACTGTGGCGCGCTCTTCGCGGCACGCGGTAGTGGCTCCAGCTGTGATCTCGGCTCACGCGGAATCCTCCGCCGGCAATCTGCCGGTTAGGCGCGTGGTTCTGTACAAATGCGGCGTCGGCTTTTTCGAACATCAGGGAACCGTACAGGGCAATGAAAGCGTCAACATTAATTTCACGAGCGGTCAGCTAAACGACGTCCTGCAATCGCTAACGGTGCTTGACCTCAACGGTGGCCGCATCACCGGGGTGGATTACAATTCGGACGCACCGCTTAGCCAGCGCCTCGGAACGCTGAGTCTTCCGCTCACGGAGAACACAAACATCGAGCAATTTTACGGCGCCCTCCGGGGCGTTCGCCTTGAAATGCGCGATGGCGCAAACGCCGTCACCGGCCGGCTGCTCAGCGTCGAGCGGAAAACGCGCGTGAGCGGCGGAAATACTCTCGAAGTCGACCTCGCCACTCTTGTCACCGATTCGGGTGAAGTGCGCAGCGTGGAAATCACTCCCGGCGTCAGCGTGCAAGTCGCTGACCGCGATGCTACGCAAGAAGTGAATCGTTACCTCTCGCTTCTCGCTTCCGTGCGCCAGGAACAGATTCGCCGCATGGTGATCTCGACGGCCGGAACTGGCGCTCGCGATCTCTATGTCAGCTATATCAGCGAAGTGCCAATTTGGAAGACGACCTATCGCATCGTGCTTCCGTCAAGCGCGAACGAGGAGCCGCTACTGCAAGGATGGGCAATCGTCGACAACACGGTCGGAGAGGACTGGGACAATGTCGAAATGTCGCTCGTTTCCGGCGCGCCTCAGTCCTTCATCCAGCAGCTTTCCCAACCTTACTATGCGCGCCGTCCGGTTGTGCCGCTGCCGCAGCTTGC
>DATEME010000638.1:0-2186 GCA_035275865.1 Candidatus Acidiferrales bacterium
CGTCTACCAGGACGGCACCTACGCTGTTGCCAAGCCTATCGTTGATGGCGGGCCAAAGGCGGCGGCTGACGCCGTCGAAGGCTGTTTGCCTTACTAGTGTAGAGAGGTCGTCGCTCCAGCAGCGCCAGAATTAAATTATACAACCTGCTGCGAGCGACCGATGGCAGCCAAGCCAGTGGAACGGTTAGTAATCATCAGTGAGTGCAAAGGCGCCATGTCTCACTTGGGTCTTGGTTGTGTAGAAACGCTTTGCCGGAAGTATCGAAGCGTAACAGTTTTGGGTGGGGTGGCGTTGAGGAGCCTTTTTCGGGTTGGCTAAGCCCTCATCGCGGCCATGAGCGGCCGAATGCCCATGATGTTCATGACCCGTGTCAGATTGTAGGCCAGTACGTGCAGCGCCATCTCTGAGGCAACTCGTGGCAGCGTCTTCATCAGGAAATGGGTTGCTCCCATCCTGGCCTTGATGGTGCCGAAGGGATGTTCGACCGTCTCGCGACGCTGGCGCATCTTCTCCGGATGCTCGTCGAGCCGGCGCTGAACGGCTTCGAGAATGTGTTCATGTTCCCATCGGGTGATCCGTCGTTCCTTGCCGGTGGTGCAAGTGGGCTTGATTGCACAGCTCTGGCAGACGTTGGTCCAGTAACGGCGCAACACCAGTCCGTTTTCCTCGGTCGTGTAGTGGTAGGCGAGCTTCTCGCCGGCAGGACAAACGTAAATGTCCTCGTCAGCCACATAGCGGAAGTCCTGCTTGCCGAAGCGTCCCTCGGCCTTAGCGTTCGAGGTCGACGGCTTTGGCAGCGTAACCGTGATGCCAGCCTCCTCGCATGCCCGAATCTCTTCACTGTTGAAGTAACCGCGGTCAGCGACGGCATCGAGCTTCTCCACGCCGAGCGCCGCCTTGGTCTCGTTGGCCACATGGGAGAGTTGCGATCGGTCAGTCCCGTCGTTGGTTACCTCATGCATGACGATCAGATGATGGTTGGCCTCGACGGCAATCTGAACGTTGTAGCCGACGACGCCGGAACCGCGGCCGCTGGTCGCCATCGAGCGGGCATCGGGATCGGTCAGCGATATCTGCTGGTCCGGGGTGGCAAGCATCTCCACCTTGAGGCGCTCGAGACGCCGCATCTGCTGCTTCAGCGTCTCGATTTTCTCTTTGAGGCGGTTCGTTTTGGTTTGCAGCGCCTCTGACGGCTCCTGCCGGTCGGCAGTGTCGAGCTGCTCAAGATAGCGCGCGACGCTCTCCTCGATCTGCGCCATGCGCCGCTCCATCTTGGCGCGCGTGAAGTTCTTGTCGCGGTTGTTCACTGCCTTGAACTTGCTGCCGTCAATCGCGACGCTGGCTTGCGTCAGCAGGCCCATCGTGCGGCACAACGCGACAAAATGAGCACAAACTTTGCGGATGGCAGCGCCATTGTCCTTGCGGAAGTCGGCTATCGTCTTGTGATCGGGTACAAGCCGACCCAACAGCCACATCACCTCCACGTTGCGCCCAGCCTCGTACTCAAGCCGCCGACTCGATTGAACTCGATTGAGATAGCCGTAGATGTAAAGCTTCAGCAGGATCGAGGGATGATACGAGGGTCGGCCGGTTGCCTCGGGATCGACCCCACCAAAACCAAGTTCGGCCAGATCGAGTTCTTCGACGAACAAATCGACCACGCGAACCGGATTGTCCTCGCCGATCCAATCTTCCAGGCATTCTGGAAACAGCGTGGTCTGACCGCGATCGATTCCCTCAACGAAGCGCCTCATCCGACCCTCCCGCAAATCGCACGAGAATCTTATCGCGGGAATCAAAGCACGCGATGCGTTTTTACACAGGCTGGTCCGAAAGCGACAGACGTGTTGCATTGCCGCGAAATGACGCGACGTGCTATTAACGGAAGTCGGCGCTTTATTCGATCACCTTGTCGGTGCGCGCCAACAGTCCCTCTGGAACCGTAACACCTACTGCCTTAGCGGTCTTCAGGTTGATCACTAGCTCGAACTTGGTCGGCTGCTGGACCGGGAGGTCCGCAACTTTGGTGCCACGCAACAGCAGAGCAACTTGTCGAGCAACAATGTCTCGGTAGATTTCGACTATGCGCGGTCCATAGGCGGCAAAGCCTCCTTCTTCCGCCAGTTCCGGCCATTGATAGATGGCCGGCAGGCGCAGCGCCGCGACCCGTTCCATAACAATCTGA
>DATEME010000639.1:0-1681 GCA_035275865.1 Candidatus Acidiferrales bacterium
GGTCGAGGTCGACGCCCAGGACGTTGATTTCCTTATCAGAAAAGCTCGCTGGCTGAGCGAGGCCGAGGCTCTGGACCCGCTCAAATCGGCGCGGCCATACCCATGGTGAAGGTTTCGGCCCGAGACTGGCTTACCAGGCTAGTACCCACTTTTCATTGCGAGTGAGTCATGATTCAAGATCGGGATGATTCCCGAAGCAAGAGAAGTTCGGCTGAGGCCGAAGATACGCAAAGTGCTTGAGGCGCGCTGCCGGGCCCCGAGCACGCCGCAAAGCGACGTGAAGCGGGCGCAGATAGTGTTGTTGGCGGCCGAAGGCCGCAGCACACGTTCGATCGCCAAGGAAGTAGGCGTTCAGCCGCGTATTGTCAGCAAATGGCGGCATCGCTTTGTCGATCATGGGCTTGCTGGACTGAACGATCGGCCGCGGGCGAGCAAGAAGCCAATCTACAATCAGGCGACGAACAGGCGCATTCTGGTGCTTCTGGATAAGCGGCCGCCGCCGGGCTACGCCCGGTGGACGGGTCCGCTGCTGGCGATGGCGTTACAAGATGTTGACGTTCAATATGTTTGGCGCTTCCTGCGCGAGCACAACATCGATCTGGCTGCCCGCAAATCCTGGTGCGAGAGCAATGACCCTGAATTCGCGGCGAAAGCGGCCGGCGTGGTCGGGCTCTATATCGATCCGCCTGCCAAGGCGATCGTTCTCTGTGTCGATGAGAAGCCTTCGATCCAGGCGTTGGAGCGGGCGCAGGGCTACTTGAAGCTCCCGAACGGACGCGCCTTGACCGGCCAGAGCCACGATTACAAGCGGCACGGCACCACGACCCTGTTTGCAGCGCTCGAAGTCGCCACCGGTAGAATCGTTGCCGAGCATTCCAAGCGGCGGCGCCGTGTCGAGTTTCTTGGCTTCATGAACCGCGTGGTTGCCGCCTTCCCGGATCGGGACTTACACGTCGTCCTCGATAATCTCAACACCCATAAGAAGTGCGATCGCTGGCTCAAGAAACATCCAAACGTCCACTTCCATTTCACCCCGACGCGGTCATCGTGGCTCAATCAGATTGAGACTTGGTTTTCCATCCTTCAAGGCCAATCGCTAAACGGCGCATCGTTCACCTCGGTCGAAGAGTTGCAGGAGCATATCGATGCATTCATCTCAGCCTACAACGAGGCAGCCACGCCATTCGCATGGACCAAGAAGAGGGTCTACCAGCGGCGGTTCAAAAATCGCCGTATCACCCAGCTGTGATTCCGGGTACTAGCCACTTAGCTCGGTCGTTAGCTGGTTCAACGCCCCTTCACGCGCCCGCCCCGAGCACCGCCCACTAAGGAACATTCCTTATGGAAAGGACCTGAATTTTCAAACCATTTCAAGGCGAATACGAGCAAGTGTGAAGCTCTAGTTGGGGGGCGGTCATGCAGAAAGTTCGCCATTCGTCTTTCGGATCGAGCAGACATCCCGGCAGAATTCCAGAGACTACTGAACTGATTGCATGCTGCGCTGCCATTTTCAGATGCCTCATCAGCAGCGCCATGATAGGCGCATGGGTGTACGCTGCTGATGTTCCAGGAACCGCTCCAACTGCGAAATGCAAATCGACTGCAAACGACACCCCGGTATTGAAGGGCGACCGACTCGATAGGACGACCGCCACGCGAGATTGGACAGTTGGCCCGACGA
>DATEME010000640.1:0-2447 GCA_035275865.1 Candidatus Acidiferrales bacterium
GCTGTGAAGTGCAGCCGAGTACGCAGCTGGCATAGAAGGTACGGTCATGGCTTGGCTGCAAATTCTCGATTGAAAAGAAGAGCCGTGTTGTGCGGCAACTTGATATATTTTAGATGGAGGTATTGTGCTCGATACAACAGGTGTGGCCTTATTGGCGGTCATCGGCACCTTGGTCGGAACTCTCGGAAGCCAATATATTGCCGCTAAGGCTGCTTTGAACAACAAAAAGCTTGAAATTCTCTATGTTAGGAAGGTCGATTGTTATAAATCTGTCCTCGAAAAAGCAGGCGATTACGGCGCGGATCCCAAAAATCGGCTCTATTGAATTTTGTGTGGGCTAGGCGGCGTGAGGGTTGATAGTCCTGAAGTCGAGCTTGCCGGCGATGAGGAACAGCACGGTGCGCATAGTGGCAAAGCGGGTATAGCCGCGGGCTTTGCGTTTGGCCGCCTGGAAGAGGCCATTGAGGGCCTCGATGAAGCCATTGGTCTGACGGGTTTGGGTCCAGGCGACGATGCCGTCGAAGTGACGGCGGATCATTCGGGCGACCTCCCTCATTGGCGCCACCTTGGAGCGCAGGACATTGGTGCACCACTGCTTGAGCATGGTCGTGACGACATTAATCTGCTTGCGGTCGAGGATGGCACGCAAGCCTTCGCGGTAGAGCCAGGCGCGGGCGGTACGTTTGGTGGCCGCCTGGCTGATCAGGGCATCGAGGTCGACGCGGGCTGCAGCTGACAGCCGCTGGCGGTCCCTGAGCAATGTCCAGCGCAGGCCTTTGAGGCTGGGATCGGCCCGTTGTTCAAGGCGCCTGGTCTGATCGAGGGCGGCCGAGGCGTGAGCGACGACATGGAATTTGTCGAAGGTGATGCGCGCCTTTGGCAGGTGATCGGCCACCCCGCGGATGAAGGCCGGCGACATATCGATGCTGACTGTGGCGATTTGATCGGGCCGCGCTTTGTGCGTGGCCAGGTGTTTGGCAAAGCGGGCGATGGTCGTGGCGTCGCGCCCTTCGGTGACAAACACGACCTTGCGTTCGTCGGCATCGGCGGCGATGGTCAAATAGTCGTGGCCACGGCGGCAGGCGGTCTCGTCGATCGCCACTGCGACCAACTGCGAGAGGTCGGCTTCGGCCACGGCGAGCTCGACATAGCGTGAGCAGATCGCATGCACGCGGTGCCAGGACTCGTTGACCAGCCTGGCGACCGCGGCAAACGGCATCTGCTGAGCCATGGCCAGCACCAGCGCCTCGAACAGCAGGGTGAAGCCAGACAGCTTGCCGAACCAGTCGGGTTCGATCCGGACGACCCGCCCGTCGGGCAGCTTGACCCGCGGGGTTCTGACCTCGAGGTAGCATTCGTGCTGAAAGAAGTTGAGGTGTCGCAACCGCTTGCTTTGGGTGTCATGGACCCGATGCAGCCCTGCCACCCCCGGCGCCGCAAACCGGCTGCCGGCGACAAAGTCGATGACGATGGTCAGCACCTTGCGCGCAGCGTCGAAATCAACGCCCCGCACGTACCACGGTTTGGCAATGCCGAGTGCGGCTTCAAAAAGTTGGTTCTGCATCTGCGGGCTTTTGCTTCCATTGCTGAATGCCGCACCATGCCGGCATTCAGCAAGGTCGATTGTCGGGTCCTGCCGGCGCCGTCAAGGGTTCGCTGCGCCGGGCTTCGCCCGCCCTTGACCGCGCCCGCAGGACGCTTCTCAGCTCATCCAACCCACTCAGATTTCAAAAGAGGCCCGTCGTAGTGGTCAACGCATGCGATCAACAGCTTCGTCGGTCGACAGCACAGCGTGTGCGAGAAATTGGTAATTGATCATCGCTGCTTGATAGCCGTCACCCCATACCGGATGCCGAGGTCCGGCAGTGGCGTCTCTTACCACCGCAACTTCGAAGCCCTGTTCGAGAAGTTCGCGCAGATGGGATTCGACGCATATGTTCGCCAGCATGCCGCCAAGGATGATTTTGCCGATCCCCCGTTTTCGCAGTTGCAGGACCAAATCGTTGGTCTGAGGCCCCCACACTTTATGCGGGCTGACGACGATCGTCTTTCCGTCCTCAATATAGGGCTTAAAGCGATCGAGCCAGTCTGCCCCCGAGTTTGCGAACCCCTCCAGAGTCAGCGGTCCGCGGCGGGCAAAAGTGTGGGTCCTGAATTCCTCAGCCTCGAGCGGTCCGTTGAGTTTCCACCAGCTGTCGGTCGGATAGAAATAATGTGGGGAGATGAACAGGTCATACCCGTTCGCCTTCGCGGCCTTGAAAATCCGTTCCATATTCTCGACGGTGCGGTTTTCGGTGACGCTGGCGCCGACCGCACCCCAGCTTGATCCCTTCTCGCTCAATACATCGTTCTGCGGGTCGATCAAGACGACGGCGGTGTCGGTCTTTTGGATTTCCATATTTACTGCTCCTTGTCGTGCTGGGACGTGCCAGGCGTCGCGGATGATC
>DATEME010000641.1:0-9213 GCA_035275865.1 Candidatus Acidiferrales bacterium
CCCCGAGGCTCCCGCCTCGGGGATTTCGAGTTCAGTTCGTTTCAATCTCTCGGCGGAATTGTGTATTCTGATCAGCCATGTCCAAACGTCCGAAACCAATCGTCCTCACCGTGCTTGACGGCTGGGGCTATCGCCCCGAAACGAAGGGCAACGCCATCGCGCTGGCGCGCAAGCCGAATTACGACCGCTTGATGAAGGAATTTCCCAACACGCTGATCCACACATCCGGCCCGTTCGTCGGCCTGCCCCAGGGGCAAATGGGAAATAGCGAAGTGGGCCACATGAATATCGGCGCCGGCCGCGTGGTCCAGATGGACATCACGCGCATCGATCAGATGATCGCCACGGGAGACTTTTTTCGCCAACCGCTGCTGCTCGAAGAGATGCAGCGCGGCCGCGAACATCAGCTCCATTTGATGGGCCTGGTTAGCGACGGCGGCGTTCATTCGCACATGCAGCATCTTTTTGCGCTGCTGCGCATGGCAAAGGAACAAAGAGTTTCCCGCGTCTTCATCCATTGCTTCACCGATGGACGCGACACGCCCCCAAATAGCGGCGTCGATTATATTCGCCAGCTCGAACAAAAGATGCGCGAATACGGCATCGGCCAGATTGCCAGCGTCAGCGGCCGCTACTATGCGATGGACCGCGACAATCGCTGGGAGCGCGTAGAAAAGGCCTATCGCGCGATGGTGCACGGCGATTCGCCCGCGAAGTTCACCGATCCGGTGGACGCCATTCGCGCCAGCTACGAAAAGGGCGTAACCGACGAATTCATCGTGCCCGTCGTGATCGTCACCGAGGCCGAACCGGGCAAACCCTCCGTTCCGCGCAGCCTGATTCGCGATGACGACGCCGTGATTTTCTTCAATTTCCGCGCTGACCGCGCGCGCCAAATGACGCGGGCCCTCGTCGAGCCCGGCTTTCCGGAAATTGTCGATCCCGACCGCCCGAAGAATCTGCTTTATACGGGCATGACGCAATACGACAAAGCCTGGCCGTGGCTGCGCTACGTTCTGCCGCCTGAAAAGCTCGAAAATATCCTGGCAGCCGTATTCGCGGGATTAGGCTTCAAAAATCTGCGCGTGGCGGAGACCGAAAAATACGCGCACGTCACTTACTTTTTCAATGGCGGCGTGGAAAAGCCATTCGCCGGCGAAGAACGCGTCCTGGTCCCCTCGCCCAAAGTTCCTACGTACGATCTGAAACCGGAAATGTCGGCTGCCGGCGTCGCAGACGCCGTCATTCACGCCATCGAAAAGGGCGATTTCGATGCCATCATCATGAATTTCGCCAACGCGGACATGGTGGGCCACTCAGGCAAGCTCGAAGCGACAATTAAGGCGTGCGAAACCGTTGATGAGTCGCTCGGGCGCATCTACCAGGCCTTAAAACCGCGCGGAGGAGCCTGGCTCATCACCGCCGACCATGGCAACGCCGAAACGATGATCGATCCCGTAACGGGCGGCCCGCATACCTACCACACCACGAATCCCGTCCCGCTGATCCTTGCAACCGAAGACCGTCGCATGCAACTCAAACCGGGGGGTTCCCTGCGCGACATAGCGCCGACCATGCTGGGCCTCCTCGGTCTGGATGAGCCCCGCGACATGACCGGCCACGATCTCCGCGCTACTGCTGCACAATAGCCGCCCAACTATTGCGGAGCCGTATTCCCTGCGCCATCACAGCGCATCGTTTCCGATTACTGCCCCGGCGCAAAATCCGCCGGCTTCTGAGCCAAATAACCGGGTCGCGCAATCACAACCACCGGATGTTTTTTCTTCTTCTTATCATTAAGCTCCATCGGACTTCCGTCCGGATTCACAATGCTCACCACGAGCTTGTGGTACTTGCCGTCCTGCGGCGTTGTGGGCGAAAACCCGATCGTGTACTGGTTTCGCAAGAATGCGGCCACCGAACTGAATATCCCCGGCAACTCTCCCGTGAATCGGGGGAACCATGCATACCCGCCGGTCATCTGAGCGAACTGGTTCAGCTGGTTCTTCGCCTGTACGTACTCAATGGGATCGCCTCCGTAAAGGTCGTACTCTTCACCCGTTCCGACGGCGAAGACCGTCACGTCCGTTTCCTTCATCAAGTTGTACGTTTCATCCAGCCGGTGGTGGCTGATGGTGTCAAATCCGCGCGTAATCAGCAGGATCGCCTTCTTGCCCTTCACGTCTTTGAGTTCGCTGATCGTGCCGAATATCGCGTCGAACAGCGCGGATTCGTGAAACGCGGGAAATCCATAAGCAAGCTGTTGAAGCGCCGCATGGACCTCATCGACGTTATGCGTGAAGTCCACCTGCAGCGTCGACCGCAGGTCAAACGTCTTCAGCGCCACCCAATCCGTCGGCTTCAATTGGCTCAGGAACGCGTCGGCCCAGATCGCGTCTTTATATCCGAAATAGCCGTACGCCTGCGCGCTGTACTCGAGCAGCATCACGATCATGATCGGGGCGTCGGTTGGCGCGAAATTCGTCACCTGCTGCTCCACGCCGTTGTCGGTCACCTTGAAATTCTCGCGCCTAAGTCCAGTCACAATGTTGCCGTCCTTATCCGTAACGACGGCATCGATATTCACCAGGTTCGATTGAACCGTGATCTCAGACTGCGAGCTTGGCGGTCCGCTTTGCTTAGGAGTCCTCTTTTGGCCGCTCGGTGGAGTCGGCGGTTCCGTTTCGGCGGGCGCGGGTGCTTGCGGTCCCTGCTGCTGCCGCGCGAAGGCGGTGAACGCCTGCGGCGGTATTCCCAGGACAGCTATCAGCGCTCCAAGAAGCGCGGCCCTGTGCCAAGTGATGGATCGCATGTTCACCCCCGCCAATTAAGATGCCCGCCCAGCGTCGAGCGGATGGTTCGCCTTTCGCAGCAAACGGCCGTTCCTCGCCCAAACGCCCCGTTGCCACATGATAGTATGAAATATTCCGATGCGCGAATCTCGCGCACGCGAATCAGGGAGGCAAGAACGAATGCTGCGAGAGAAATTCTTCACCACAATACTGATCATCGCCGGACTGCTCGCCGGCGCCCCTTGCTCCTCCGCTCAGAGCGCTCCCGCCGATCAGAGTACTCCCACGCAGGCGGCTTTGCCTTCTCCCGCGCTCGTTCAGATCGAAACCGAAGCCACAAACTGGCTCCAGGGCCTGGTCCGCATCAACACAACAAATCCTCCCGGCAACGAGCTCGCCGCCGCGAATTACATCAAGGGCGTTCTCGATAAGGAAGGAATCGCTTCGGAAATTTTCGAAACCGCTCCCGGACGCGGATTTATCGTCGCCCGGCTTTCCTCCAGCCCGGTTCCCGATCCGTCGAAGGCGCTCCTGCTGCTCGGCCATCTCGACGTCGTCGGTGTCGATCGAGGCAAATGGACAGTCGACCCTTTCGGCGGCGTCATCAACGGCAGCTATCTTTACGGCCGCGGCGTGATCGACGACAAAGCGATGACCATCGCTAACATGGCAACCCTGATCGAACTGAAGCGCACGAACGCGCACCTCAATCGCGACGTGATCTTCCTCGCCGAGGGCGACGAGGAAACCGGCGGCGCTCAGGGCATGCAGGTCGTGGTGAACAAGTATTGGGACAAGGTCGCCGCCGGATTCGCTATCAACCAGGGCGGCGATCTCCAAATGAAAGACGCTAAGGTGCAATTTGTCGGAGTGCAGGTCAGCGAGAAAGTCGAGTCAAAAGTCGACGTGATCGCCACCGGCACGCCCGGTCCCGCCGCTCTGCCATTGAAGGATAATCCCGTCGCGCATCTCTCAGCTGCCATCGCGAAAATCGCGGCGTATGAGACGCCGGTGCAATTCGATTCCGTCACGCGCGCTTATTTTGAGGCGATTGCGCCCGCGCAGGACGAAGACACCGCCAAATGGATGCGCGCCCTGGACACGCCCGATCGCGGCGAACACGCCGCCAAAATCATTTCCGACAAGAACCCCGTGTGGGGCGCGACGATTCGCGACACAGTCTCGCCGACGATTCTCCAAGGCGCCACAAATGCAAACCTGATTCCCGCTCAGGCGAAAGCGGTGCTCGATATCCGCATGCTTCCCGGCGATCCGCTCGATCTACTCGTCTCAAAACTGAAAGCCGCCGTAAACGACCCTGCAGTTCGCTTCGAAGTCGAGCCTGGCGCCGAACCCGCGCCCTCGTCCTCCGTCAGCTCCGACCTGTACAACTCCATCACGCGTGTCGCCGCCAGTGAATTCCCAGGGGCGCCCGTCGCGCCCTACCTTTCTCCCAGCGCCACGGATTCGTCTTTCTTGCGCGAGCGCAGCGTTCAGACGTACGGTCTGCTTCCATTTCCGCTCACTGCGGAAGACCGCGGGCGCGCCAACGGCAACGATGAGCGCATTCCGCTCGATGCATTTCGCAAGGGAGTTGAATTCATTTACAACGTGGTCAGCGGTTTTGCCGTCGAAAAGTGAACCCGATGCCCGAGCGCAGGGCGAAGATAGTATGCACCCTGGGACCCGCAAGCCATTCGCCGGCGATGATCGAAAAACTCGTCGCCGCTGGAATGGACGTCGCACGGCTGAATTTCTCCCACGGCACGCGCGATGAACACGCCGCACTCATCAAACTAGTCCGCCGCGCCTCCGATCGTCACCACAAAGGCATCGCGATTCTCGCTGACCTGCAAGGTCCCAAAATCCGCACCGGCCTGATCGAAGGCGGCGCGCCGCTGCGCCTGCGTTTCGGCCAAAAATTCTTTCTCACCACGCGCAACATCGAGGGCACGATCGAAGGCGTGAGCACCACGTTTCGCGGCCTTCCTCATGCCGTGCACAAAGGCGACAGCATCCTCCTCGCCGACGGCGGCATCGCGCTTCGCGTTCTCTCCGTTCGCGGCCAGGACGTGCTATGCCACGTCGAAAACGGCGGCGTGCTCGGCGAGCACAAGGGCATCAATCTGCCGGGCGTGAAACTGAAAATTCCGTCCCTGACGAAAAAAGACATCGGCGATCTTCGCTTCGCATTGTCAGCGGGAGTGGAGTATGTGGCGCTCAGCTTCGTGCGCACGGCAAAAGACGTCGCCGCCGCCAAATCGCTGATCAAACGCGCCGGCAAGAGCACACCTGTAATCGCCAAACTCGAAAAGCCCGAAGCGATCGAGCATCTCGACGAAATTCTGGCTACGGCTGATGCAGTCATGGTCGCACGCGGGGATCTCGGCGTCGAGATGAGCCTCGAAAAAGTCCCCGTCGTGCAAAAAGAAATCATCTCCCGCGCTCGCAACGCCCTCGTACCCGTCATTACCGCTACGCAAATGCTCGATTCGATGGAAAAGAATCCTCGCCCCACGCGCGCCGAAGCTTCCGACGTGGCGAACGCGATTTTTGATGGCAGCGACGCGCTTATGCTTTCCGGTGAGACCGCCGCCGGCCAATACCCGCTCGAAGCCGTCAACATGATGGACCGCATCATCCGCGAAGCCGAGGCGAACGTCTTCGACCCGACCCGGCCCTCGCGCTTCGAGGAATTGCGCATCAGCGAAGTGATCGCCGGAGCCGTCTGCCGCGCCGCCGAAGAACTGAAGATGAAGGCCGTCGTCGTGTTTACCGAAACCGGCGCGTCTGCGCGCCTCGTCTCGAAATACCGCCCGCGCGTTCCGATCATCGCCTTCACGCCGAATCCGGAGTGCTACCCGCGAATGGGCCTGCTCTGGGGCGTCACCGCGCGCCGCACCGGCAACCTGAAAAACATCGATGAACTCACGCGCGAAGCCGAATCGCGCCTCAGCGACGAGCGCATGGTCGCAGACGGCGACGTAATCGGCATCATCGCCGGCACTCCGGTCGGCGCCCGCGGCTCAACAAACTTGATGCGCCTCCGCCGCATCGGCGCCATTCCTAAGCGCAGCAATTTCTAATCATTTCCCTCCTGGTCATCTTCAAATTATTTTCTCTCGTCATCTTGAGGGGCGCGAAGCGGACCGAAAGACCCCTGTTGTTTCTCGTTCGCGCATGTGCGGTTCAAACGTGGCGCCGCGGCCTTCAGCGCGGCATCTGCTCTCTAGCGTTCAGCCTCTGGCCTCGAGACTACTCGTGCCGCAGCGCCACCATCGGATCCACCCGCATCGCCCGCCGCGCAGGCGCAAGTCCGGCCAATGCAGCGACCACCGCAATCGCTGCTCCTGCAAATACGATCGATGTAACGTCATCGATCTTCAGTCCGTAGAGCAAGCCGGCAACCTCGTGCGCTGCGATTTTTGCCGTCACCAGAGACGCGCCGATACCTAGCGCGACGCCGATGCTCACGAGCGACAGCGTCTCACGCAAAACCATCGCTAAAATGCTGCTCTGCCGTGCTCCCAGCGCCACGCGAATGCCGATTTCGCTCGTTCGCCGCGCCACGGCGTATGACGTGACGCCGTACAGCCCGACGCACACCAACCCGAGCGCCAGCATTGCAAAAAATCCGACGAGTTTCGCAAATAACCGCTCCTGGTAGAGCAGTTCATCGATTTGCTGCGCCTGTGTCCTCACGTCAAATAGCGGCAGCCGGTTGTCGATTGACGCCACGACCGCGCGCACGGCCGGGATGAGTGCGGCCGCGTCGCCGCTCGTGCGCACTTCGAAATGCATCTGCGGCATGCTGTCGATGTCCTGAACGTAGGGATGATACACGGTCGGCATCACCTCGCGCCGAAGGCTCGTATACTTCGCATCCGCGACGACGCCCACAACCTCCATCTCGAGTTTGCTCAGCTTGAAATGCCGTCCCAGCGGGTCCTGCCCAGGCCAATATTTCCGCGCCATGGTCTCGTTGATCAGCGCAACCTTCGGCGCATTCTCATCGTCGCGAGCATTGAGATCGCGACCCGCCAGCAGAGGGATTCCCATCGTCTGCATAAAGTCTGCCGCGACCGGGAGCACGTCCACACTGGGATGTTCGTTCGGTCCCGCTTCTTGACCGGGAAACGTGATGCTGTTGCTGCGCCTGGATCCGCTCAGCAGCAAGTGCAACGAAGAAGTCGCAGATTTGACGCCCGGCAACACGCCGACTCGGTTCTGTATCTCGCGGCAAAGCTCGGCAAACCGCTCGCCTCTGTATCCCGCCTCTCGCGGTGCGATGCCAAAGAGCAGCAGGTTGTCGCGCGAAAATCCTATGTTCGTCGTCTCAAGGTTGACCAGAGTGCGTACGAAAAGCCCTCCGGCAAACAGCAGCACCAGCGACAACGCGACTTGCGCCACCACCAGCGACCTCGTTATGAGCATCTTTTCGCGCGTCGTTCCCGACGTCGCCGCGGTCTGCTTCAGCGCCGGAGCGAGATCGACGTGGGTCGCGCGGAAGGCCGGTGCCAGTCCAAACAGCACGCCCGTCAGAACGCACGCAGCAGCAGTAAAAGCGAATACGCTGAGATCGGGATGCACGTTGATTAATAAACGGTCGTTCCCACGTTGCATCAGCGCAACCAGCAAATTGCAACCCCAGTAAGCGAACAACAGCCCCACGAGGCCTCCGAACGAAGCCAACAAGATGCTTTCCATCAGCAATTGCCGGATGAGGCGTCGCCTCGTCGCGCCGAGCGAGAGTCGCACCGCGATTTCCTTCTGGCGCGCCGCCGCGCGAACCAGCAACAGATTCGCCACATTGACGCAGGCGATCAACAGCACGATTCCCACGACGATCATCAAAATCGCGAGAGGCTTCGAGAATTGATCGCGCAGCCCTTCGAGCCCGTGCCCTCCGTCCACCACCTCCAACGCTGGCGGCACGAGAGTTCTGCCTTCCGCCTTCTTCGCCGCGCCGTCGAGCGCCATCGGCCTGTAGATCACGTCCAGATTCGTCCGCGCCTGCTCCTTCGTCACTCCCGGTTTCAGGCGTCCCATCACTTCTATCCACCACAGGTTGGGCGCCGTAAACGCGGACGTCCCTGGATCGGCGATGCGAGGCTGAATTCGAGGCTGCATCGCAATGTCCATGTAGAGGTCCACGGAGTTTCCGGACTGCAATCCGAAAAACGCTCGCGGCGCCACGCCCGCGACTGTCACGGGCACGTCATTTACTACCATTTGTTTTCCCAAGGCGGTTTGTTCACCGCCAAAGCGCCGTTGCCAATATCCGAAACTGATGATCGCCACGGCCTGCGATTGTGGTGTGTCGTCAGCCGCCGTAAAATCCCGGCCTAACTCGGGGCGAATTCCAAGGGTTGAAAAATAATTTGGCGACACCAAATCGCCGTGCAGGATCTCTGCATTACCGTTTACTTCGACGCTCAAGCGACCCATGTCTTTGAACGCGAAGAGCGAGGAAAACACTTGGTTCCGATCGCGCATTTCGCGAAACGCCGGAAACGGAAACGCTGTCGTTGAATTTCCGTCGATATTGCGTGGATAAGAAGGACTGTCAACGACGTTCAGCGAAACCAGCTCTTGCGGATTGCTTACCGGAAGCATGCGCAGCATCACCGCATCGATGAGCGTAAAAATCGCTGTGTTCGCGCCAATCCCCAGCGCCAGCGTAAGAATCGCCACGCACGTGAATCCCGGATTTTTCGCGAGCATCCGCAAACCGAAGCGCACATCCGCAATCAGCGAATCAAGCCAGGGCAACCCGCGCTGCTCTCGTACGGCTTCCATAATCTGTTCACCTCCGCCCAACGCAATTCGCGCCACCCGCCGCGCCTCCTCCGGCGTCATCCCGCGCTCCGCATTCTGCTCAACCAGCATCTCCAGATGCGCAGCAAGCTCCTCCTCCAACTCCGCTTCCCTCCGTCCTTTGCGGAACATCCCTTCTGCCCGCCTGATCCATTCGCGCATCCGGCTCATTTTCACCTCCTCGCAAATCGTCATCCTGAGCGAAGCGAAGGACCCCTCCTGTTTTTGTGCGATCGCAGCCATTTATTCTTCCGCGGGCTGGCCACGCGCCGCCGTTGCATTTCTCCGTCTCCCCAGTCTCTGCCGTTACTCATGCCGCAGCGCCACCATGGGATCGACGCGCATCGCCCTCCGCGCCGGAATCAAGCAGGCGATGATCGCGACAACCAAAAGAACTGCTGTTACGAGGACGACCGTCACTGGATCGCCCGGATGCACGCCAAACAAAATGCTTCCCAAGAAACGCGTTACTGCAAACGAAGCCGCAACCCCAACCGCCACACCAGCAACGGCAAGCGCAAGACCTTGCCCAACCACACTGCTCAATACATCCCGGCGTCCGGCGCCGAGTGCCATTCGAATGCCGATTTCTCTCGTGCGCCGC
>DATEME010000642.1:0-1281 GCA_035275865.1 Candidatus Acidiferrales bacterium
CCTTCGCTGCCGTGCAGAACAGCTTACAACTCAAAATCCTACAGCGTGGCGGCGCGCTTGGCGATGCGCAGATAGGATGGCCCAGCCGCCTGCCGTTGCGATCTGATCGTCGCCATGTTGAAAAACGATAGGGATGGTCGCCGTCGCGGATTTCGAATATCGCTGGGCGGAAGGGCCAACAAGCGAGACCGCGGCTGAGTTTGTCCGGCTCCATCGGACATCATTGGGGGGGAAGCTGGCCTGCTGGTACGTCGCTGCTCAGCGCAAGGGATCGACCAGGACGTCGGCCTGCCATTCTTCGATAGTCGGCTTTCCCGAAGGCGACCATAATCACCGTTCGACGGCGTCAACCCCTTGCGCCCGGCGTCGCAAACGACGCCGCCTAGCCCCATTCACGAAGGGCCTAGATGTGGAAAGTAACTCGCCGTTTAGATGATCCCTGCGACAGTCGCCCCGGCTGGGTTCCGGCGTCCCTGTGTTTCCACTCATTCACCCGTCGTCCAAGGGAGCCTGCGGGGCTACCAATCATGGAGGGCAAAACCGACAGAGAGCCTCGGAGTCCCCATGTAATGGGGCTCTCCATCCCTACCTCAAATAATGCCGCCGATCCGTCCTTGCCGCGTCGCGCGTGTGAACCGGCGAGGTGCCATTGCAATATGTGGGGATACTAAGCGGCGAATTCCCCACCGGTACGATTCGTTCTGAATCGAGCCGCCAGCCGGCCTGTCCACGCCTTTCACTCCCGCCAGCTCTTCGCGAACGCCGCTATCGCGGCCTCACGGGTCACGTGTTCGTCTGTTTCCGGTTTGAATTTCTAATCCGCAGGTCGCAGCTTCAAATCCTGCTCCTGCATAATGGACGCGAGCTTGTCGAAATATTTTAGCACCAGCGCGATGTTTTGCTTGAACTGAACGGGCTTTGCGTCTTTGAGCGCCGCTTCGAGCTGCGCCAGGCCCTCTCTCTTTTCCGCTTCCGGGACCGATTTGTCGGCATTAAGCGCCGCGATCTCCTTCTTGATCTGTTCGGGTGGCTCGGTGAACTTTTTGGTCTGCGGGTCGATGCCGTACATGATCATTGCGATATTCATCGACGCGTCTTCATACTCCGCGAGACTCGCAAAGCCACTCTTCTTGGCAATAACCCCGGCCTGCGCCTCTACCTTCGGATCCGGTTTGTCGGGATCCGCGCCGTCGTAGAGCTTCGCCATATCCTTGGAGGCGGCCATGAAGCCCTGAATATGCTTCTCGGTGAGCTTGATCTGCTTTACCTCCTGCGCAATGG
>DATEME010000643.1:0-1755 GCA_035275865.1 Candidatus Acidiferrales bacterium
GAATGGCCGGTTACGGCGTGCGCCGTGAAAAGGCGGCGCTTTTCCAGTGGGTGCAAGGCCCACCCGGCGATTCGCTCCAGCCGGAAGCAATCGGAGCAGTCATGGAGGTAACGAAATGGCTGAAGCCTTCGAATAGCGGTCACGATTTGGTGACCGCGCGAGTGTGCAGGCCGCAACGCGAGTGAACGCCGAGCAAGCCTCACATGACGGGGGCTTGGTCAAGGGGTCGCATCACGAGGACATCAAAACGTCTCCAGTTGCTTCGGTATCCAAGGTCCAAGCCCATTTGCGCGACGCGGCCCGTTTTCGAGCACGGTCAACCTCACATGCGGTCGCCGCTCATAGCAGCTGCACCAAGATCCCGCTTTCGGCGGGCAGGGCTCAGGAAGACGAGAACCATTCTCGAAAGCGGCATTTCAGGCCATGGCTTGCTACGGTTCGTCTACCTGGATCCGCCAGGACTGGTCAGGTCCTGGGAGATGACGGGATTACGTTGGTGTAGTCGTTAGGCCTTCATCGTAACGCCCTCGATAACGACACCAGTGGTCACGTATTTCCAGAGCGCGACCAGTAGCTTTCGCGCCAGTGCCACGATGGTTGTCTTGCGCAGGCGGCCCCCGTTCCGGCTTACCCGTTCGTGAAACCAGACGCTGAGAGCTGAGCGCGGCTGATTGCGCAGCCATAGCCAGGCGAGCTGGATCAATGTTGTTCGCAGTCGCGGGTTGCCGGCTTTGGACACTCCCTGTTCTCGATCGACCGCGCCGCTCTGCCAGGGTGTCGGGGCCAGACCCGCATACGCTGCGATCTGCCGTCGATTTTCAAAGTGTCGGCATAGCCCCTCCGACCAGAGTATTGCGGCGAATTCTGGTCCGATGCCTCTTATGGCAAGTAACATCGCTGCCGGCGCCCGCCTGGCCGTTTGTTCCACAGCCAGCAACGCGTCCCGCGCGGCCTCCACGGTCTTGATCTGTTTGAGAAGAAGTTCGAGCCGGTCGAGCTCTCGGTTGATGAGCGCTTTAAGATGCTGAGGGAAAGCGCGGCCGTCGCCGGTTTGGAGTTCTTCCAGCCGCTGGCGCCGGTCGCGGCGCAACGGCTGATACCCGGATACGCCCTGGCTGAATAAAAATCCTTTGATGCGATTGACGTGTCGCACTCTCTCGGCGGTTAGCGCTTTGCGCTCGCGACAGAGGTGGCGGCGGTCTTCCTCGCCGGGAGTGGGCACCTTGACCATTGCACAGACCCGAGGTTCGCCGCGCTTGTAGGCGAGCAGCGCTCGAACTAGCGTTTCACCATCGATCTTGTCGGTCTTTGCCCTCCGGCGCCGGCGCGACGTTGCAATCGAGGCCGCATCGACGACGTGGCTTTCGATGCCTTCGTTCTGGAGCGCCCGGTGAATCCAAAACCCGTCGAGACCAGCCTCCTGTACGACGATGATCCGAAAGCTTTGACCCGTCCGCAGCCTCGCCTTCTCCTGAAGTTGTGCGAAGCGCTGCATCAGCCCGGGGAAATCGCCGCCGCGAACAGAATGCTTTGACATCTTTTGCCCACCTCCTGGCGACAGTGAGGTGATCAGCCAGCTCGAGCGGCTCAATTCCAACGAAACGAAAATTGCACCAAGGTCGGTATGGATCGCGGTCAATAGTTCGGATTTGTCAGCCCCGACGTTCATGGTCAGCTCCAAAATGGACGGTGGCGATCCTCACTTTGACGCGAAATCAATCGCCACCCACAACAAGTCATGGGATCTCGAAAAGG
>DATEME010000644.1:0-7492 GCA_035275865.1 Candidatus Acidiferrales bacterium
GGAGAATGTACTCCACGGCGCAGACAGCGGACGACCCTTCGGTCAAGACCTGGCCGACTCTCACCGCAGCGCAGCACGGCGGCGGCACATCCTGGATTCCCGGCTCCTACGATCCGGAGACGCACCTGTATATGTTTGGCACCGGGAACCCCACTCCGGCCTATACGCAGGGACGCGGCGATGGCGACAATCTTTATACCTCTTGTTTGCTTGCGGTGAACGTTGATACCGGTAAGATTGCCTGGTATTTCCAGACTTCGCCGCACGACACGCACGACTGGGATTCAACACAGACGCCGATCATCGCCGACCTGATGTTCAATGGTCGCATGCGCAAACTGGTGATGATGGCCACGCGGAACGGCTACTTCTATGTCCTCGACCGCACGACGGGCGAACATCTCATCACCCGCAAAATCGGTCTGGTGAACAACTACGCTTCAGGCGTCGATCCCGATGCCCAGCCAAAGCTGAACGCGCGCGGGGAAGTAATACGCAATCCCAATAAGGACGCCACGATCGCGGGCTCGCTGGTCAATAGCGATGTGACGAACTATCCGCCGCCGACCTTCTCGCCGGAAACGGGATTGTTTTACGTGCACGAGACAAACGGCCTCCATATCGACTATCTGATGGAACCGGACCCGCGCGGCTCTATGGGCTTGGGTGGAATCAGCGGCGGCGCCGGCTTTTCGTATGGCACCGACCTCGTCGCGATCGATTACAAGACGGGCAAGGCGAAGTGGCGCCATGAGCTGACCGGCGGCTCGGTTGGCGAAACGTCGACTGCCGGCGGAGTATTGTTCCTCTCGAATGGCGGCGGTATCGAGGCGCTTGAGGCAGCCACGGGCAAGCCGCTCTGGCACGCGGATATCGGCGCTCTGTCCAGCCCGCCCGAGACGTTCCTGCTCGATGGCAAACAGCACGTTCTGGCAACCGGAGCCACCGGCCTATACATGTTCGTCTTGAACTAGATTCAGCCGAAGGGCGGCACTTACATTCAGGCATGGCACAGCCACTCCTGGCTGTGTGCTGTCAGCCTTTCTCACAAGGCCATAATCGCCTTCGGTTTGCCCGGGTGGCACAGCCACTCTTGGCTGTGTGGTTTCAGCCTTTCGCACAAGGCGCACCCTTGTCTGCCGTTTGCGTAGGCGTCTGGTTTTGCTGTTCTTCCTTTGAATTCCAACTTCCCCCTGCTTCCCCTTCTCGGCGCTGCCATCGTTCGCCGGAATAAAGCGCGCGCGAGTCAGTACTTATCGCAAACCTGGAGCACGCACGAATTTGACTTGTACGGCAGCTTGCCGTACACTCTGGTAGAGTGAGGCTGCGATGAAACAAAACGCCGCGATTCGCCGAAGATTTCCAAAAGAGGATCGGCTCGAAGCACGAATTACTCCTGAACAGAAAAGGCTCATTGCTCGCGCAGCCGCCTTGCGCGGAACATCGGTCACGAAGTTTGTTGTCGCTAGCGCCCAAGAGGCCGCGGCAGAGGCAATTAAGGAATCCGAAATCCTCACCTTGCGCGGCGAAGCCAGTGACGTTTTTGTGAAGGCGATTTTGAGGCCGCCTGCGCCAAATCGGGCGCTGCGCCGAGCTGCCCGACGTTATCGCCAAAAAATGGGATTCTGATTGCCCGCCGCTTCCGGAAATCCTGGCTTTACGATAGAGCCGCTCGGTCCCCAGCATGATCGGGCCGCTTTCTCATGCGGCGTTTCGATTCTCGATGATTACCTTCATAAGCAAGCGGGCCAGGATTTCCGGAAGCACGTAGCCGTGCCATTCGTGCTGACGCCCGACGGAACAGCCATCGCGGGCTACTATACGCTCTCCCAATATGCAGTCCAGCTTGATTCCCTTCCCGTTCAACTCGCGAAGAGGTTGCCGAAGTATCCCGTTGTTCCGGCAACTTTGCTCGGCCGTCTGGCAGTCAGCAAAGCGTTTCGTGGCCAGGGCCACGGCGCAACGCTTCTCATGGACGCGCTCTACCGCAGCCTTCGCTCCAGCCGAGAGCTCGCGTCGGCAGCGGTGATCGTCGACGCCAAAGACGCCTCCGCCGTGTCGTTCTATGCGAAATACGGTTTCCTTGAGCTGCCCGGGATCGAACGAAGGCTCTTCCTGCCGATGGCCACCATCGACGCGCTTCTCCGTTAAGCAGAATCTTTTTTGAAATCCTTTAGCCAGACCGATCCCACGCCAAACACTCAAGCCCAGCGCACCCGTGACATACCTTCTCTTAGCGACATAAAACGCGCCATTCCGCGTCCCAGTCCCCCGAATTAAGCGCCGGGCAGCAGCAATTTTGCAACAAAGCACCATGCCTCGTGCAGATGTGAAACGCAGAAAATTCAAAAAGATTGCTATTGACAATTAGTTACTCTTATGCTATCATAAGTGCTGTGTTTTGCGCCATGACTACCGTCGCCGTCAGTAGCCTGGCGGACCCTCGTCCGGGCCTTCGCCAACGGATCCACGAATCACAAGTCACAAGTTACGAGTCACGGATTCTAATCGACAGTCCGCCGATTAGAATCCGGCCTAACCCTAACGCTCTCAACGAGATTTTCGTTTCTAATCGACGGAAAACGGGGGTTTTTCGATCACCTGTAACCAACAACCTAAAACTGCAACCCGCATTCCTAATCGCAACTCACACGAATTAAAAACGAACGTAACTCTATGGAAATAAAAGGAGGGTCATCGTTCTAATCGCAATCGCCAGAGGGACTTTTGAACAGAAGGCGAACAACAAATCGAGAAGCTACTCGTCGCGGGTGATGAGGAGTTGCTTGTAAGCTTCGCGGCGGGTGAGGCCGCGTTCGCGAGCGGCTTGCTTGAGGGCGGCTTTGCGGTCGAGATTCTGTTCGCTCATCAGCTGATCGACGCGCTTGGCGAGCGGAACGATGTTCGCGATGTTGGTTGCTGCTTGGCCGTTTTGGATGTGGAGTGGCGCGCCATCGGCCGTGCCGATCAGCACCGTGATCTCGCCGCGCGGCGCTTTTTTGCGCACCACCTCGACAAGATCCAAAAGATGACCGTGCTGAAACTCTTCGTGAATTTTTGAAATTTCGCGCGCGATCACGGTAGGCCGATTGCCGAGAATTTCGAGCATGTCTTCGAGAGAGTCGAGCAGCCGGTGCGGCGCTTCATAAAAGGTGAGGGTGCGCGGCTCAGAGGCGAGCTCGCGCAAGGTTTTGCGACGTTGCGTGGCGCGCGCCGGGAGAAAGCCGATGAACGTAAATTCCTCGGCGGGCAGGCCCGAAGCGGCGAGCGCAGCGACAAAAGCCGATGGGCCGGGCACGGGAACGACTTTGATTCCGTGGCGAAGGCAAAGGCTCACAAGCCGTTGGCCGGGATCGGAAATGGCGGGCGTGCCGGCATCGCTCACGAGCGCGACGGACGCGCCCTGCTCGAGGTCGATTACGATTTCGGGAGAGCGCGTGAGCTCGTTGTGCTCGTGATAGCTCATGAGCTTCGTGTGAATATCGAAATGCGAGAGCAGCTTCATCGTCTGGCGCGTGTCTTCGCAGGCGATGAGATCGGCCTCTTTCAGAATGCGCAGCGCGCGCATGGAGATGTCTTCGAGATTGCCGATCGGCGTGGCGACAACGTAAAGACAGCCGGAGCAGGTCTTCGATGAGGATTCTGCTTCGGGAGCTGGCAAAGTCACGGTGCGTTTTGTTGGCGTCACTCGATAGCCTTTTAGTCGAGAAATTTGCCGATGAGCCACATATGGCCAAAGGGATCGACGACCGCACCCTGGATCATGCGCCGAACGCGCTTCGGGCCGACTGTCTTGTACTCGTGATGCTCGACGGGGCTATGCTGGCGCGCCCCGGCGGCCAGCGCCTTCTTATGCGCCACGAGAGGATCTTTCACGAAGAGCTCGATGCGCACCGTCGTGAAGCCCGCATGGGCGGGCCCGCGCGTTCCATAGCCGGGCGATTCGTCGGCCAGAAAGAATGGCGCGCCGTCGATTGAGAGGCCGGCAACGATGTGTTTATCGCCAAGTCGCCAAAGAACCTTCGCGCCAAAAGCCTTCTTATAGAAAGCGATAGCTTCATAACCGCCGTGCACAGCCAGCATAGGAGCGATTTGCGTCCGCATGAGTGGTCAGTTCGCACAAAGGCGCGAATGGCAAGGATACCGCAGCGGCCCGCCGAATTAACAGCGGGCCTCGCGAAAAATTGGCGGGAGTTGGGACCCGTTATTGAACCGTGAACGGAACGCTGGCGCTGACCGTGCCCCACTCAATGCGCATAGTGCCGCCGCTCGAAGTAGGATCGATCGAGATCGTCACCTGCTCGACCGGTGCGCTCGTTTTGCCGAGCTTCATTGGCGTACGCGCGATTTCAAGATTCGGCTGATAGGGGATGCCCCACTGTCCCTTTTCACCCAACTTGCCGATGATCAGGTCCCAATGGTCGGGACTGGGAAGCGTGTTGATCGTGTAGGTCGTGTTCGCTGCAAGAGGAATCGTGCCAAGCTTAAGCGCCTTGGTCGAAGTGATGATCGTCGCCTCGTCCGCGCCCGTACGCCACGGCTCACCGTAAGGCGCCAACTCTTTGCCGATCGTGCGGCCCTTCAGGTACGGGCGGCCGTACTCGATGGTGATGTGTGCGCCCTTAATATCCCATTCGCTTCGGAAATGCGGGCTGCCGCCTGTGCCGGGAGATGTTTGTACGCTTTTCTGCGCAGCCACCGCGAAACAGAAGGCCAAAGCCAATGCGCCCGCAAACGTGATGCGAATCGATCCTTTTCGCACGATTCCTCCCATTCTTCATCGCGCCGCGCAGGGCTGCGAATGCGTAGCGTGATTCTAAGCCGGGTTCGCTTCTGCCGCGCATCGAAACCCTACCGACGCCCTTTAGACGCGCGAGCGGACCGAACGGCGCATCATTTCTTCATCTTCGCCTGTGATACGATGACGCAGGGGATACTGAGCGACTCTTGAGCAGCCATTCACTATGGGCAATACCTCTCGGCGGCCTGGGCGAGTTTGGCAAGAACATGCTTGCTCTGCGCTACGCCGAGGACATCGTCGTCATTGATGCCGGCCTGATGTTCCCCGAGCAGGAGCTGCTCGGCGTGGACATCGTCATCCCGGATATTACCTACCTCAAGCAAAACCGCCACATGGTGCGCGCGATTGTGCTGACGCACGCACACGAAGATCACATCGGCGCTGTTCCATACATTCTCGGTGACCTGAATGTGCCGGTTTACGGCACCCAATTTACGCTCGCACTCGTGCGCAAGAAGCTCGAAGAGCACGCGCTACTCGATAAGGCGGATTTGCGGGAAATCGCGCCCGGCCAGACGTCCACGATCGGCGCATTCCAGGTGGAATACCTGCACGTGACGCACAGCACGATCGATTGTGTTGCGCTCGCGATCCGGACGCCGATTGGCGTGATTATCCATACGGGCGATTTCAAAATCGATCCGACGCCGGTGGATGGGCGGCCGTTTGATTTGCACGCGTTCGCGCGCTATGGACAGCAGGGCGTGCTGGCGCTTTTCAGCGACAGCACGAATGTCGAACGCCCGGGTTTCACTCCATCAGAACGCGCAGTTGTCGTGCGCCTCGAAGAACTCTTCCGCGCAGCTCCCCGGCGTGTGATTATTTCGTGCTTTTCGAGCTCGATTCACCGCATTCAGCAAGTGATCGACGTTGCGCGCGCCACGAGCCGCAAAGTGGGCTTCATCGGGCGCAGCATGGTGGACAACGTAGAAATTGCGCACAGCCTCGATAAGCTGCGCATTCCCGATGGTAGCGTCGTGCGGCCCCAGGATATTCGGTCGTTTGATCCAAACAGGCTGGTGGTTCTCGCCAGCGGAACACAGGCCGAGCCGATGTCTGCGCTTTCGCGAATGGCCGTCGATAATCATCGCGCGCTGATGCTGGCCGAAGGCGACACCGTGATTCTCTCGTCGCGGATTATTCCCGGCAACGAGAAGGCGATCTTTCGCATGATCGATCACCTTTTCCGCCGGCACGTGCTCGTCTATTACGAAGGCGGGCGCTCGGCGCCGATTCACGTTTCGGGGCACGCCAGCCAGGAAGAGCAGAAAATTCTGCTGCAGCTCGTACGTCCGAAGTTTTTCATTCCCATTCACGGCGAATACCGGCAACTCTTCCAGCACGCGGCGCTTGCCGAACAGGTAGGCGCGGTTAGCGGCGAGATCCTGCTGCTGGATAGCGGCCAGCCCGTCGAATTTACGCCGGAGGGAGGCGCGTACAAACGCGAGCCGGTTCCAGCGGGACGCGTGTGCGTCGATTCGGGCTCCCTCGAGGAAATCGAAGAGGTGGTGATTCGAGACCGGCAACATCTTTCCGAAGACGGCGTTGTCGTGCCGATTATCGCGATCGACAAAAATACCGGACTGATGGGGACAGCGCCAGAGATTGTTACGCGCGGCTTCCTGCGCAGCGACGACGGCCAGGAAATCGTCGCCCGCGCCCGGGACGTGATCGTCCGCACGATCGAACAATCGACGCCCGAAGAAAAGACGGACTGGAGCGTGATTAAAGAAAAGATTCGCGTCGATCTGAAGCGCTACCTCAATAAGCAAACCTCGAAGCGGCCGCTGATTTTGCCCGTCATCCTCGAAGTCTAAATCGCTCTCGCTTCTATATCTGAGATCGCGGTGCAAGTTCATTGTCTCGGGACGCGGAAAAGGACTATGATCCGCACGCGATCGACTGCAAACGAGACGTCGTGCACACCGAGGTACCGGTATGAAATTCACCCGCAGAACAGCTTTAGAAATTCTAGGCGCTGGTGCGCTGGCGCCAGGCGCCGCGTTTTCTCAAACAACCGGCCGAATTCCGCCTCCGCCGAAGGAAAGCAAGGACACGCCAAAGATCGCTGTAGGCATGGGCGACGCTTTCGTTGAGGCAGGCAACAGCGCGGCGCGACCCGATTCTGCGGAAGGTCCTCGCCGGATCAAACAATTGGGAGTGAGTCATGTGCTCGGCGGCGGCGGACGGCCTCCGTGGACGGAAGAGTCTCTCACCACAACGATGAAGCGCTGGAGCGATGCGGGTATCACTGTAGGCAATTTGATGATCAATTTGTCTCCTGATATTCTCTATGGGAAAGAAGGACCTAAACGCGACGACGATATCGCGAAGATCGGTCAATCGATCGTTGCGGCGGGAAAAGTCGGCCTGCCCGTCGTCGAATACAACTTTTACGCGCATCGCGCAATGGAGGGTTATTTCGCCGAGACGGACGGCAACCGCGGCGAGTCGGGCTGGACCGGTTTCGATTATGAGTTGATGCAGACTGCCAATCAGCCGTACCAAACCAGACCGGAAGAAAAAGGGACGAAGTTCAAAGACCTGCCTCCGTTGCCCAACGAAGGCGCTCACACTCTCGATGAAATGTGGCGGAACATCACGTACTTCCTCAAGGCCGTGATTCCAACAGCGGAAAAAGCGAACGTCCGCCTCGCATTGCACCCCAATGATCCGCCCGCTCCCATCAGC
>DATEME010000645.1:0-8824 GCA_035275865.1 Candidatus Acidiferrales bacterium
GCAATATGTCACCGACGTGATGGGCCCCACTCAGCTCTTCGCCGGGTCCATGGGGCTCTTCAACCGATTCCAAGCGTTTGTCATCGCAAAATATAACCTGGGCAACGGCGGACTCGGTAATATGGGGGCCTGCGAGCAAGAAACCACGGCGGCGGAGGCACAGGCTGTGAAGAAGCAGTACCTTACAGTGCTCCTGCCTGGTTTCAAAGCCCTCGACACCGGCTGGAATTACCGCTTGCAGCCTCCGGGTGGGGCGACTCAGGGCCTTTCTGACCTCCCGCCCGAGCCCACTCAGTTTTTGGCGGCCCGGACGAGTAAGCGCTAATTGTTACTCCGTCATGCCCGATAAAACCTTACTATTGCTATCTGCAATACATCTTCCCAAAGAGTCACCGTCAGACCAGCTTCACGAGCGGTGCTTTCACGAGCGGCGAGGCGCAAGTCTGGATCGCTTTTTACTGGAGCCAATACATTCACGATACCTATCACATCGCTCCGAGGGTGTCGCTCATCACCGTGGATTGCTTGTCGCTGCCTGCGAATCCCGCGCAACAGCAAGCCACGATCGAAAAGAACATCACGTCATGGAAGGAGCACGATAACGACGTCGTACAGGTGAACTGGGTCCCGACCAAGTCTCCAATTCCCGGCGTCAATCCAGGTTCGCTCGATATCAGCAACGCGCAAATCAGGAACCAGCCGATCGGCACGAACTAATCGCGCCGACGCGTCGTGTTCTTCATGACGAACCTGAGATGACGATGGACGGCCGCTTCTGCGTCAGAATATTGCCAGTCGAGGAGTCTGTGCGCGTGTGCGAATCCCCCAGGCGGGAGCCTGGGGCTGGGAGGCGGGGTTGGATTCGTCTAAAAGCAGAACCAAAGGCGGAACCGAAGGCGCCCGACTAAAGGGCGATCGGACAAACTGATTTGAACGTTGAAGCCGCAATCTCTTGCCACCGGATCTGCCGCTGAAGCGTCAACGGACCGTTCCTCGTACGGCCCAGGCACGGGCCTTGAGATCGAATGATCCGGTTTTTGAATCTTCCGGCAGTAACTGTTTTATTTTCCCGCAAAGTTCCAATCGACGATCAGGCGATAACCGCGCGACATACGCACCTGCGGGCCCCTGTCCTGCCTGGAACGGCTGCCAATAGTCGTCGAATGAGTTGAAGCGGGTCGCGATTTCGAGCGGTTGCTCCTCAACTTCTGCCAAACCCGCGTCGTTCCAGAGTTGCCGAAGTTCGCCGGCCCGGCACAGCGGCATGTGTCTTTCGTCTTTTTCTTCTGCCTGGGAATCGAGAGACACAGCCGCATTCCAGAAAATTCGAAGCATGTCCACTCTGCCACCGTAATCCCACACAGCTGCGCAGATGCAGCCCCCAGCGCGGGTGACGCGTTTCATTTCGGCAAGAGCACGTCTCGGGTCTGGAACGAAGTTGAGCGCGAGCAGGGAAAGGATGGCGTCGAATTTCCGCGCCGGGTAAGCAAGCTGCTGAGCGTCCCCGACTTCGAATGTTACGGCATGGTTTGAAACTCGGCTGCCGGCGTATGCCACGTACTCGGGCGATGGATCGATCCCGGTAATTTGGCAATTCGGCTTCGCTTGTGCAAGCTCTAAAGCGAGCGATCCTGTTCCTGAGCCAACGTCGAGAACGTGCCATCCGTCTCGAATGTGAGAAAAATCCAAGAGCAGAGGAGCGATGCCACGGCTCCAACGCCCCATAAATGACTCGTATGCAGCGGCGTTTTCAAACATACGCGCGATTTCATATCACAATTCCGGTAGAAAGGACGAGTTCTCGCGGGACAGAATTTAGGAAGTAGGTTGTTGAGGCGCTATTGGCTGGCGGCGACGGCGCCCGACGACTTCTGCGCCAGAATCTTGCGCGCACTGGCGTAGAGCGCCTTGGCTTGCGGAAGGGAAGCGATCGCCTTGTCCAGCTGGGGATCGTCCTCAAGCTGGACTTTGTATCCGGCGTTGAGGCCGAAGAGAGTGGTGAAGACTTCGCGCTTGATCTCCCATTTGAGCCAGGGAAGATTCTGCTGGATCTCGGCTTGCGTGTATTCCACATGCTGCTGATCGAGGAACTTCTGCAACTGCGCAATCACGGCATCGTCTGTGGTGAAATCCTTCGTGATTGCGGGCTTGGTTCCAAGATAATAACGAACGAAATCGCCGACGCCTTGCGACGTGGGGAAGAAAACACCGCGCGCGAGCAGCAGAGTCTGAAAATCACTGGGCTTCGGTGCCGGCGCCACAACGTCGGGCGTGATGCCGCCGCCCCCGTACACCGGGCGGCCGCTGTCGGTATATTTCAGTTCGGGTGACTTCGGCTTCTGAGGGTTGTTGTGGTAGTCCCACAGCGTGACGTTCCTATAGTCGCGCTGGATCAAACGCCCGCTCGGCGTGTAATAGCGCGCCGTGGTGAGCAAGAGCGCGGTGTCTTCGCTCAATTGGAACTGCGTCTGGACCAATCCCTTGCCAAACGTGGTCTCGCCGACGATCAAGCCGCGATCGTGATCCTGAATTGCGCCGGAGACAATTTCGGACGCCGACGCGCTGTCGCGATTCACGAGAAAGACGAGCGGCACTTCAATCCCACGATTTCCGCGCAGCGCGTAATAACGGCGGTCCGGCGATGAGCGGCCATGGTGCGATACGACCAGCTCGTTTTGGTCAAGGAACATGTCCGCCATGCCGACTGCCTGGTTCAGAAGTCCGCCGCCGTTTTCGCGCAAGTCGACGACCAGCCCGTCGAGCTTGGAGTAATCGAGTTGCTTTAACGCAGCGGCAAGATCGGAGACCGTCGTCTCGTTGAACGTGGTTACATGGACGTAACCGATGTTTGGGCGGACCATTTCCGAAAACTCGACGCCGGGGCGGGGAATTTCATCGCGCACCAACGTAACAGGAATTGGCTCGACCCAACCCTCGCGGCCGATCAGAACGTGTACCGGAGTGCCCTTGGCGCCCTTGAGCAAGTTCGCCACCTGTGTCGTGGTGAGGCCAGTGCAATCTTTGTTGTCGACGGAAAGGATGATGTCGCCGGGGCGAATGCCCGCTTTCGCCGCAGGCGAGCCTTCAAACGGGGCTAGCACCATCGTCTGCTTCTCGCGCGGCTCGACAATCATACCGACGCCGTAATATTTGCCTTCCTGATTCTCGCGAAAGAGAGCGTAGGCCTGCGGATCGAAAAAGTTCGAGTGAGGATCAAGCACGTGCAGCATGCCGGGAATCGCGCCGTCGTAGATCACTTTGTCGGCGTCGACAGGATCCGCATAATTCGCTTCGACGGTGGCGAGGACGGAGGTGAAGGTTTTCGTGGAGCCTTGCGCGTCATCCGCAGCGGCCGCATTCGTTCGAGAAGGGCCGAGCAATCCCCCCAGGATTGCTCCGACGGCGAGAACGGCGCAGAAGAGGATCATTCCACGCTTCGAACTTACAACGCGCTGCGCGGAGGCCGGCTCAGACGGATGTGCATCCGCTGCTCTTGAACGCTGCGATTCCATATACCCTCACTGTGCCCCGTAGCCGGAAAGTATAGCATAGGGCTTCCGATAGCCTGCTTAGATGCGGCAGAGCAGCGTGGCGGACGCCACTTTTGGCGGTTAAAGACGAAGAAATGACGAAAAAGACCGGCTCGACGCCTCTATTGCTGCCGGTCGGGCGTCGAAGTCTGAGCCGATGAAGACGGATTGGAAGCGCGATTCTCAGCCAAGATTTTTTTCGCGTTGGCATAGAGCGCCTTCGCCTGGGACAGCGAATCTATGCCTTTGTCCAGTTGCGGATCGTTTTCGAGCTCGACTTTATAACCTGCATCAAGGCCGAAGAGCGTGGTGAAGACCTCGCGCTTGATCTCCCACTTCAGCCAGGGAAGATTCTGCTGGATCTCCGTCGGCTCGTAGGCGATGTGCTTGTCGGAGAGGTATTTCTGGAAAGCCGCGATCACCGCGTCGTCCGGCGCGTAGTCCTTTGTGATTTGCGGCTTGCTGCCGAGGTAATAGAGGACAAAGTCGCCGACGCCTTCCGGGTTCGGGTAGAAAACGCCGCGAGTGAGAAGCATCGTTTGAAATGGGGTCGGCGCAGCCGCAGCTGCGCTCACGTCGGGAGTAATGCCGCCGCCGCCGTAAACCGCACGGCCGCTATCGGTATGCTTTACTTCGGGAGATTTCGGCTCCTGGCGGTTGTAGAGATAGTCGTACAGGGTCGAATTGGCGTAATTCCGCTGAATTAGGCGGCCGCTGGGCGTGTAGTAACGCGCCGTCGTGAGCAGCAGGGCGGTGTCTTCGCTGAGTTCATACTCGCGCTGCACGAGTCCTTTGCCGAAGGTAGTCTCGCCGACAATCAGGCCGCGATCGTGATCCTGAATGGCGCCCGAAACGATTTCCGACGCCGATGCGGTATCTCGATTCACGAGAACCACGAGAGGAACGTCGACGCCCTGATTTCCGCGGACCGCGTAAAAGCGTTCTTCCGGAGAATTTCGGCCACGATCGGAAACGACAAGCTCGTTTTTCTCGAGGAACATGTCCGCCATGCCGACGGCTTGATTGAGCAGGCCGCCGCCATTTTCGCGGAGGTCGATAATCAGGCCATCGAGCTTCGGATAGTTCAATTGCTTAAGCGCTTGCGCCAGATCACTGTCTGTCGTCTGATCGTTGAACGTGGAAACGTGCACGTATCCGACGCCGGGGCGAATCATTTCGGAAAACTCCACGCCGGGCCGCGGGATTTCATCGCGCGTCAGGGTCATCGAAATCAGGTCGGTCCAGCCAACGCGCTTTATCTTGATATTGACGGTCGTGCCCTTGGCGCCTTTCAGCAAATCCGCCACTTGGGTTGTCGTCAGCCCGGTGCAGTCTTTATCGCCGATCTGGGCAACAATGTCGCCGGGGCGAACGCCCGCTTTTGCGGCCGGCGAACCTTCAAATGGCGCCTGGACCATCGTTTGGTTCCCGCGCTGCTGGATGATCATGCCCACGCCGTAATAGCGGCCTTCCTGATTCTCGCGGAACATGGCGTATTCCTGAGGATCGAGGAAATTCGAATGCGGGTCGAGCGAGTGCAGCATTCCGGGAATCGCGCCGTCATAGATGGACTTGTCGGCGTCAACTGGATCGGCATAATTGGCCTCGACGGTGGCCAGCACGGAGGTGAAGCTCTTGGCCGAGTCCTGAACGTCGTTAGCGGTAGCAGCGGAAGTGGTGCGCGAGGGGCCGAGAAGACCGCCCAGCAGCGCTGAGACGCCAAGCACCGCGCAAAGCAGAATCATTCCGCGTTTGGAATTGGCTGGCTGGCCGGTGGGCGCCGGCCCGGATAGTTGATTGCCTGTCACTGATGGTTTTTGCGATTCCAAATTGCCCCCCACTTTACGCCATCCCAAAAAGTATAGCATGCTCGCGCCCTGCGCAAATTAGCGCCGTACCAGAAGAGCCAAGACCGCTGGAATCAGAAGCGCCGCGTCGGCGAGAACCCGGATTGCATGTCTAGATAGACGCGGGCGGGCGGAATTCAGGAGCAGGATGAGAAGAGCGGCGGTACCGGCGGCCGCAATCGCGTTGCTATCGCTGTGGAGCAGCCAGAGTCCGGCGATGCCGAGCAATGCCGTTCCGGCGGCGAACATCGCGATGCGCGAGGCTGCCCAATTGACTAGGCGAGACCGCGCGGTTTCCGTGTTGCGAACGGCGACTTGATCCTCCCAGCATTCGATGGCAACGCAATTGAGGATGCAGATCAGGGCAAACAACAGCCACGAGAACAGGCCGTCCCAGGAAAACGCACGGGGCTGCGACCAAATTGGGAGAGCGGTTCCCGCGGCGAATAGAAGGCCTACCGCGATCTCCTTTGGGAATAGGTGCGAAGCCGCGGAGCCGCCCAGATGAACGCAGAGCATGTAGGCGCCGACGAGGCCAGCCAAAATCAGTCCTGCCCTTACCTCTGCCGCGTTCAAACCTTTGTACGCGAGCCATACGCCTGCGACCGCGCCGAGTATACCCATGGTGGAGACTGCGACGCGGTGCCGTTGGCAGAATCGGTGCCGCTCTTTCAGCAGGCGGCTATCGATGGCGCTCCAGCCATCGAACAACCGGTCCGCGAGATAAATCACCCAGACGACGAGCGCGAGCGCGGCGGTGGTTGCGGCGGGAACTTCAACATGGCTAGCGCGCGCAAAGAGCAGCGCCCAGACCACGGCGACGGCCGGGGCGTCCAGGCTGAGAATGTTCCACCAGAGCCAGGGCGGGACGGATGCGTGCGATTCGGCGGAGGGAAGTGGTCTTTCGGCAGTACCTATACGCGCGGTCTCGTGAATGAGTTCGGCCGAACCAATCAGCAGATCATTGTGGTCTTCTATGGAGCGAATGGAACCCAATGGACGAAACGTTGGCCCTTCCTCCAGAATCCGGAGAATCCTACATCTCAATTGTACCGCATTGTGCGGGCGCACGCGGCGCTAGGGTGAGTTCTGCTGCGATTTGAGCCGTTTGACACGCTCCCGGGGCTCTTCTATCATTCAAATTGAATGCTCAGTCTCCCTCACTTAATCATCGTGTTTGTGGTGGCTTTGGTGGTCTTCGGCCCGGAAAAGCTGCCCGAGCTTGCGCGCAATGTGGGCAAGTTCATGGCCGAATTTCGCAGGATGACCGGCGAATTCAAGAGCACGTTCGAAGGCCACATGCGTGAGTTGGAGCGCGAAACCGACGAGCGTCGCCGTCCCGCACCGCCCGCAGCGCCCTCTGCTGCTCCGCCGGCGGAAAATTCGATTCACGGCGAATCAACGGAGGGTTCGGCTGCCGAATCCCCTTTGCCGACGTTGAAACCCGCCGAAGGCATTGTAACCGCTGCGGATCCAAGGGTCCCCGTTCAGGAAACTGCGCAGCGTGAAGCTTCAAATGGGGCCGGAGCTTCGTCCGATGCTTCAGCGTCTGCGGACGAGGGCGGCGACACTCCCGAACCAGTAACCGATGGCCAACACTCCAGCTAACGTCGAAACGCCCGACTCGGAAGACGCCGCGCAAGGGCGGATGTCGTTTTTCGAGCATCTGGCTGAATTGCGCAAGCGCATCATCAGCGCGCTGATGGGCATTGCGATCGGCGCCGCTGTGGGCCTCACGTTTTCGCAAAAGTTCGTGAGCCTCGTCGAGAAGCCGATGCTGCTTGCGCTCAAACAGAACGGGCTCAATGCCTCTTTGTACATCCACGCTCCCACGGATGCCGTCAGCCTTTGGATCAATATCGGTGTCTATGTGGGCATCGGAATCGCCATGCCGTGGGTGCTCTATCAAGTGTGGCTGTTTGTCGCCCCGGGGCTTTACAAACACGAGCGTCGCGCACTTAGCAGTTTCATTTTTTTCGGCACACTGCTTTTCGCCCTCGGAGTGGCGTTCGCGTATTTCATCATGTTGCCGCAGATGCTGGACTTTTTAGTGCACTTCACCACGGAGTTTTCGCTTCAACCGCTGATTGAAGTCAATGAATATCTCAACCTAATTCTTATCGTAACAGTCGGTATCGGTGTTATTTTCGAAATGCCCGTGATCGTTTATATCCTTTCGGTTTTCGGGCTGGTTACGCCGAAATTCCTGCTCAGGAATTTCCGCTACGCGATGCTGATCATTACCGTGGCTGCCGCGATCATCACGCCCACGCCCGATGCGACCACGATGCTCGTGTTCATGATGCCGATGGTCGCTCTCTACTTCGTCAGCGTGCTTGTTTCGTATCTTGTGTTTAAGAAAAAGCGCGCCAAAGAGGCCGCGCCGGTTACTCCGTAAACCGGGATAAGTATTTAAAGTCGAAATTTTCATGATTCCGGCTCTGTGGTTCCCGCATCCGATGATCGTTTGAGGAGGACACCCGCAATGAATCTGACGGACTACATCACCCTTGGACGTACCGGCCTACGCGTCAGTCCACTGTGCCTTGGTGCGATGACTTTCGGCACCGAATGGGGCTTCGGCGCAGAGGAGAATATCTCGCGCGACATGTTCAATCGCTACATCGATGCGGGCGGTAATTTTGTCGATACCGCAGACGGCTACACGATGGGCCACAGCGAGGAACTTGTCGGCAAATTCATTAACGACCGCAAGCTGCGCGACTTCGTCGTGCTCGCGACGAAATTCACCTTTAATTTTGGGACGGGCAATCCCAACGCCGGCGGCAACGGCCGCAAGAACATCTATCGCGCGCTGGAAGCCTCGCTGCGCCGCCTGAAGCAGGATTATATCGATCTGTACTACCTGCACGCTTGGGACGTAATCACGCCCGTAGAGGAAGTGGTCGAAACATTGAACACTCTGGTTCGCGAAGGCAAGATTCGCTACTACGGATTCTCCGATACGCCGGCGTGGTACATCGCCCGCGCGCAGACGCTCGCGGAGCAACAGGGCAAAATCGGCATCGCAACACTGCAACTCGAATATTCGCTCGTCGAGCGCAACATCGAGCGGGAGCACATTCCCGTTGCGCAGGAACTCGGCGTCGGCATCTGCCCGTGGAGCCCGCTAGCAAGCGGATTCCTCTCCGGCAAATACACGCGCGAAGGGCAGGCCAACGGGAAAGGCGACGGCCGTCTCACGGCTCCCGGCGCGATCCCGTTTTTTAATCGCTTCAAGGAAAGCAACTGGAAGGTTCTCGACACGCTTCTTGGCGTGGCCAAAAAACTTGGCAAGCCGCCCGCGCAGGTCGCGCTGAACTGGGTCGCGACGCAGCCGGGCATCACCTCGACGATTCTCGGCGCGCGCACTTCCGCGCAGCTTGACGACAATCTCGCGGCGATCTCGTTTGAGATTCCGGCCGATTTGCGCAAGCAGCTCGACGA
>DATEME010000646.1:0-2987 GCA_035275865.1 Candidatus Acidiferrales bacterium
CGCGCGCCGTTCCACTCCACCGCGCCTTGTTTAATCAACCGCTCCGCCTCGGAACGCGAGGGAGCAAGGCCGGCAGCCGTAATCGACGCAGCAAGTTTCATCTTCCCAGCCGCAGGCAAAGAGAAAACCGTCATTTCCGAGGGCAGTTGCCGCTTGCTGTAAATCAAATCCCATTCTTCGCCGGCCTTTTTCGCCGCTTCCTCGCCATGGAACTGCGCCACGATCACGTGCGCCAATTCCGTCTTCGCCTTCTTCGGATGCAGCACGCCCGTGCGCACCTCTTCACGCATTCGAACGATCACATGCGAAGCAAAATCCGTTAGCAGTTCGTAATACGACCACATCAGTTCATCCGTGATCGACATCAGCTTGCCGAACATCTCGCCGGGCGCTTCCGTAATACCCACATAGTTGCCGAGGCTCTTGGACATTTTTCGTTCGCCGTCGAGCCCGACGAGGATCGGCATCGTCAGCACGGTCTCCGAAGTCAGGCCATACTCGCGCTGAATGTCCCGATGGACCAGCAAATTGAATTTTTGCTCAGTCGCGCCAAGTTCCACGTCCGATTGCAACGCCACTGCATCGTAAGCGGTCAGCAACGGATACAGCAGCTCGTGCACGGAAATCGGATGATTCTTCTCAAGCCGCGAACGAAAATCCTCGCGCTCGAGCATCCGAGCGAGCCGATAGTGCCCGCAAAGCTTCACTACCTCATGGCTCGGCATCTTTCCAAGCCATTCGCTGTTGTAGCGAACCTCAGTCTTCTCGCGGTCGAGTATTTTGTATACCTGCGCGAGATAAGTCTTCGCGTTCGCATCCACCTGTTCCCGCGTCAGCGGCGGACGCGTCTCGGAAACTCCCGTTGGATCTCCGATCATGGCCGAAAAATCGCCGATCAGAAAAATTGCCGTGTGGCCCATATCCTGAAAATGCTTCAGCTTGCGTAGCACCACGGTATGCCCAAGGTGAATATCCGGTGCCGTCGGATCGACGCCAAGATAAACGCGCAGCGGCTTGCCCGTTTTCAGCGAATTTTCGAGCTTCGTCTTCAGTTCATCCTCGCGAATAATCTCCGCCGCGCCCTTTTTCAGGTACGCAAGCTGCTCATCGACTGGCCTGAACGGAACTCGCTCCACCTATCTCATCTCCTTGTTTTTGGCCGCAACCGCGGTTCGTCAGGCCACGGCTTCAGCCGTACCGTAGCTTCCGCTTGGCTAATGCCGCGTTATAGTTTGCGGCAAAAGCAGGTTTTTAGGGGGTCGGAGCTTTAGCTCCGACATAAGCCGCCGATTTACAAAGGGCTTTAGCCCCTGAGGTGCCGCCGTTCGCATTTTCCGCAACCAGTGTAGATGGCTGAAGGCAGGTCTACGATGCCGTCCCGCTCGTAATCACGCGCCGCCCTTCCATGCGAAACCGCCCCTCAAGCACAATCCGCACCGCCTCAGCGTAAATGCGATGCTCCTCATGCAGAATTTTTGCCGAAAGTGTCTCCACCGTGTCCGCGTCCTCAATCGCAACCGCCGCCTGCATCACAATCGGCCCCGCATCCAGATTCTCATCCACAAAATGAACGGTGCATCCCGAAATCTTCGCCCCATGCTCAAGCGCCTGCCGTTGCGCCTCCAGCCCCGGAAATGCCGGCAGCAACGACGGATGAATATTCAATATGCGATTCGGAAACTCCGCCACAAAATACGGCGAAATCAGACGCATGTATCCCGCGAGGCAAACCAGATCGACGCCTTTCTCTTTCAGCGCCGCCACAACCAGCTTGTCATAAGGCTCGCGCTCGAGCCCTTTTGACGGAATCGCTTTCGCCGCAATTCCACGCGCCCGCGCCCGCTCCAACGCCGGTGCGTTCTCCCGATTGCTGAGTACAATCGCAATCTCAGCATTCGGAATCTTCCGCGCCGCAACGCTCTCCGCCAGCGCCTCAAAGTTCGACCCACGTCCGGAAAGCAATACTCCTATTTTTTTCATCATATTTTTTTCGGCAACCGAAATTAGCACACTTCACCGAAGCGGCCAAACACAGCCGCTCAGCGTCCTTGCTAACGTGCAAGAAGCGCGATAGCTTATAGACAAATGAACGATCTACGAAGCCAAATCGATAGCCTTTCAGTCGAAGAAAAGGCCGATCTGCTGGATGCAGTATGGGAAAGCCTCGAAGCAGATGCTTCCCTTCTGACAGAAGCTCAACGTGCCGAACTCGACCGTCGCATCGCACATCACGAACAGAACCCGTCCGACGTAATCCCGTGGGAGCAAGTCCGAACTCGCCTCTCTCGTCGATCGTGACCCTTCCGATTGTCTGGCTTCCCGAAGCAGTCGAGGAACTAGTCGAGGCTCACGCTTGGTATAAGGCTATACGGCCGGAGCTTGGTGACCGCTTCACACGAGCCGTTGAGGCCGCAGTGAAAGCGATTGCCGAAAGGCCTCTGCAATTTCAAATTGTTCACCGGGACAGAAGACGTGTCGGCGTGCGACGTTTTCCTTACGGACTTTTCTTCGAAGTTCAGGAAGACCGAATCGTCGTTATCGCTTGCTTCCATAGCAAGCGAAATCGCGCGCGCTGGCAGCGACGTTAATTTCGGTCAGAGCGGAAGCTTCCCCGAATAAATCACGCGCGGCTTCCCGCGCTGTCCATTCTCGACGCGCCCAATCAAATAGAATTTCTCGCGCCGCCGTCGCAGCTCGCTCTCCACGCTCGAAACGCTCTTCGCCGGCACAACGAGAATCATCCCGACGCCCACATTAAATGTCTGCAGCATCTCGTCGCGCTCGATCTTCCCCACCTTCGCCAAATACTTGAAAATCGGCAGCACTGGCCACGATCCCAGTTCAATCACCGCCTGCACATTCCGCGGCAGCGCCCTCGGCAAATTCCCCGTAATCCCGCCGCCGGTAATGTGCGCCATCGACGACACCCACCCGCGCGCCAAAATATTCTTCAGCAGCGGCCAGTACGCCCGGTGCGGCTTGAGCAG
>DATEME010000647.1:0-6987 GCA_035275865.1 Candidatus Acidiferrales bacterium
ACAACGCGGCCGGATTTATCGAAGACGATGAAGCGTGTGCTGGTGGTGCCTTGGTCGATGGCGCCGATGTAATTGGGCATGGCGCGTTCAAATATAACGGATTACAGCGCAAAAAGGGGCGCAGCAAGCATGCGCCCGTACGGACTTGTTCCCGTTCACCGCTTTTTTGCGCCTTGGAACGAAGCGATTGGCGCGTACGCCAGCGGAGTCATGCTACGGACGGCGCGCAGCATCATCGCACCACGGCTCATATCGCCTGCGCCAACGAAGTCGATCGGGATGAGCAGCTTTTTTCCGAATATCCTGGAGAGCGGCTCCAGATATTTGGAAGTGGCGATGCTGCCGAGAAGAATAATTTCGGCGGACGTGCCGAGGCGTCGCGCCAATTTGGCGAGATCACGGTCGAGAGGGGCGCGATAGCGGGGATCGGAGCAGCTGATGGGCACGCCAGCCATTTCAACGAGGCAGTCCAGGCCGATAGGTGTGTGAGGCGCGACAAGGCCGCGTGTGGCCGTAATAATGAAGACGGAATGGCGCGCCGTGGCGGCGTCAGAAAACGCATTGGCGTAGGCGAGTTTGCCTCGAAAATACAGACCGCTGATGAAGCTGAAGATTTCGCCGATCGGAGCGCCGTCGGCGCGTACGCGAGTGGCGAGGTCGAATTTCGCCGCTTCTTGCAGCAGGATTTCGGCGCGGCGCCCCGCGAGATTCGCAGGCGAAAGCAGAAAAATTCGCCGCTTAGCGCTCTTCTTTTTGGGGCGCATCGGCCTTTTGAATATACAGGGGGAGCGCAGAGAAGTTCAAAAATGGCGCGCTTCCGAAACTGACCGCCAGGTTCCCCAGAGGAAGCCGGACAGGCCAAGGATCAGCTAAAACGGATAATGTGGGTTTGTTTCGATCGTGATCCAGCGCAGGTCCGTAAATTCTGCGACTCCGGCTTTGCCGCCGAAGCGGCCGTAGCCACTGGCTTTTACTCCACCAAAGGGCATTTGCGCTTCATCTGCCACGGTAGAGCCGTTGATGTGGCAAATTCCGGAATTGATGCGCGTCGCAACATTGAGCGCGCGCGTGATGTTCTGGCTAAAGACGGCCGCTGAAAGCCCGTATTCTGTATCGTTCGCCACGCGAATCGCTTCTTCATCGCCGTTAACGCGTACCATGGCAACAATTGGCCCGAACGATTCCTCCGAATACAGGCGCATCGCGGGCGTCACGCGATCGATCACGGCGGCACTGACTACGGCCCGCTGCGTTATTTTGGGCGCGAGCACGACGTTTGCTCCCTTTTCTTCCGCGTTTTGCGCGAGGTCCTCGATATGCACCGCTGCTGCTTGGCTGACCATAGGCCCGAGGACGACGTTACCTTCAGCGCCGGCCGGCAGCGCCGCGGCTTTGGCTTTTAATTTGGCGATGAACGCGTCCGCGATTTTCTGATCGATCACAATGCGCTCCGTCGACATGCAGATCTGGCCCTGATTCGCAAACGCCCCGAATGCCGCCGCATTCACTGCTGCATCGAGGTCCGCATCGTCCAAAACGACCAGTGGCGCTTTGCCTCCGAGTTCAAGCAACACAGGCTTGAGATGGCGTCCCGCAATTTCGGAAACAATCTTGCCGACCTTTGTCGAACCGGTGAAATTGACGCGGCGGACTGCCGGGTGCGCAATCAGGCTCTCCACAATCGCGGGAGCCGCGGCGGGCGCATTCGTAATCAGATTGACGCTGCCTGCGGGCAAACCGGCTTCTTCGAGGACTTCAATGATAAGAGAATGCGTGGCGGGACAGACTTCAGATGCTTTCAGAACGACGGTGTTGCCGCATGCAAGCGGCGTAGCAATCGCGCGCACACCCAGAATCACAGGCGCATTCCACGGCGCGATTCCGAGCACCACTCCGGCGGGTTGACGCACGGAGAATGCATACGATCCCGGCGTATCGGAAGGGATCACTTCGCCGGTTACTTGCGTGGTTAACGAAGCCGCCTCGCGCAGCATACCGGCGGCGAGCATCGCGTTGAAGCCGGCCCACGGAGCCGTGCCGCCTGTCTCGGCGCCGATGCGCTCGATGAAGTCACCTGTCCTGGCCTCGAGCCGGTCGGCCGCTTTCAGCAGCAGCATGCGTCTTTGGTTCGGCCCGAGCGCGGACCACGCAGGAAAGGCAGAGGATGCGGCTTCCACAGCTGCCGCGGCGTCTTCGATGGTCGCAGCAGCGGCGCTCGTAGCGACCTCGTCACTAACCGGATTTCGGCGTTCGAATGTGGCGCCGTTCGCCGCGGGTCTTGCTTTTCCACCGATGCGCAGAAGACAGGTGTTCATTGCTGAAGTGCTCCTCGGCAACTTTTATGCCCTTTTTGAGAACCGTTCGCAAGAGAAGCATGGAACCGCACCACTCGGTAGAAGATGAAAGGGAACTGCCCGACGCCAATCGTAGTGGAAGGAGATTAGGTCTTCTGTAGCTGATATTCCTTACTGTACCAAGCCCAAGTGCGTTTCAAACCTTCCTCGAACGCAACGAGCGGCTGGTAGCCAAGAATATTTCGCGCGAGCGTGACGTCGGCCTGCGAGTCGCGAATGTCGCCGGCACGCGGCGGTTCGTACTGTGCCTTGGTTTTGCGACCCGTGATCTTTTCCAGGAGCGCCACAACCTGATTCAACGTGATCCGCGCGCCTGTGCCGCCGTTGAATACCCGTCCCGACGCGCCCGCCGCCTCGCAAGCGCGGAGCGTTTCGTCGACCACATTGTCGACATAAGTAAAGTCGCGCGACTGCTCTCCGTCTCCAAAGATGACGGGCGGCTTACTCTCGAGAGCGGCAAGCATGAACCTCGAGAGGACGCCTGAATATTGCGAGGAAGGATCCTGGCGCGGACCAAAGACGTTGAAATAGCGGATCGAGACGTTTTCCAGTCCGTAGATGCGGTGGAAGACCTGGCCGTAGAGCTCGCCAACGTACTTCGTGATGCCGTAAGGAGAAATCGGCGCCGGCTGCATCGTCTCGACTTTAGGTAACGTGGGCGTTTCGCCATACGCTGCCGAAGAAGCGGCAAAGACGACGCGCTTTACTTTCGCATCGCGCGCGGCCACGAGGACGTTCAAGGTGCCATCAATATTTACCTGATTTGTTTCGAGAGGATTCGCCACGGACTTGGGCACCGATGTGCGGGCCGCGAGATGAATTATGTAATCCACGCCCTGGCAGGAGGTGCGAATTGTGTCTATGTCCGTGATCGTGCCTTTGTGGAATTCGATTTTGCCGAGCACATGCGCGATATTGCGTTCCTTGCCGGTCGAAAGATCATCGAGCACCGTAACCGCATGCCCGCGCCGTAACAACTCGTCCACGATGTTTGAACCGATGAATCCGGCGCCGCCGGTGACAAGGTAACGCACGAAGGTCTGCCCCCCGAGTGGTTTTAGAAATGCGGCTGCTCGCCCGCTCGAACAGCGTTGCGTTAGTGCTGATTCGGCGAACCCTTTCGGGTACGCTTGAATATATCTTGCGTCCTCCGGGCCGCGCAAGAATTGCTCACGAATTGTACGCGTATTTACGGAACGGCGGATGGCAAAAAGTCCCACCAATTTCCGAGGTTTTCCGGCGCGAATCGCGGCCGTTCTTTTTGTGCCGGCCTGCGTGGCGCTTGTGATCGGAGCACGGTCTCGCGTTTCTGCGACAGACCCACATCCGGCGCACATAGAGAAAAAATCAAACCCGCGGCCCGCGATAACGAGCGCCCCGGATATCGCGATGCCGTTCCATGTCGGCGAGAAACTCGATTATCGGGTGGCGTGGACCTCTTTTGACGACGCAGCTGCCGTCCATCTCAGCGTGCCCGAGCGGCGGAACCTCTTTGGCTGGCAAACGTGGCATTTTCGGGCGACGATTCACACGCTTCGTTCGGTGCACACGCTCTTTCCCGTTGACGACCAGTTCGATTCCTATACGGATGTTTCGTCGCTGGAGAGCCGGCGATTCGAGATGTATCGCGACGAATTGGGCAAAAACGCCACAAAGGTGCATGACCTAGTTCACCCGGGACAGCGGCCGCGAGCGCCAGGGCCCGCAGTGATCGTTTCATCGGGCACCCGCGATCCGCTGGGGATGCTCTTCACATTGCGGGCTGTGGACTGGCAGCGCACGCCAGAGGTGCGCGTGCCGGTTTACGATGGGCACGATCTTTACGAAATGCGGGCGCAGATCGAGGCGGTGTCCGACTCGGTCCAAGTTGACGCAGGAAGCTTTATAGCCTCGCGCATTGCGATCAGGCTCTTCAAGAATGGAGCTGAAGACGCGAGTGTTCATTTCACCATCTGGCTGGCAACCGATCCTGCGCGGACGCCTGTGCAGTTTGCGGCGGAGCTGCCATTTGGGGATTTGCGCGTGGAATTGACGGACTCAAAGTCGGGCGACGCTCGCACTCACTGACGGCGTTATCTGGCGGAGGCTGCTGTCAATCTTCAGGAACGACCCAGTCATCCGGTGGAAAATCGATCTGCCAAAAGGTGGGCGAAGGTTTTACGAATTCCACCCCAAGCTGCATTTTCCCGCCTTGCGCATTGCCGACGTGCACCACGCGGCAATCGAGCGACTGCCTGGTGGCCTTATTCGCAATGCCGATAATCTGGTTTGCTACTACCTTCGTCGCAAGCGCAATGAGGGCGCCGTGAGCATTCACGACAAGCGTGCGCGCCTCTTCCGTAAATCCTTTCTCTTCAGCATCTTTGCCAGTGACCACAATCGGCACGCTCAGCAGGACACGCATGCTGCGCCGCCTGCCGGGGTCGGTAATCAGCGTGTTTTTTTCCTGCTGAAGGGTGGTCTGGGTCGGCATAGCCACACGATAGCGACTGGATAATACCAGCGCAATGGAACCAAAGGGCTATGTGCCGCTTCTAGTTAACAGGACGATGCATATGCGCGATGCCTGTCCAGGTTAGCAATGGACCACTTTTTCGCGCTCGTTCTGCACGCGGCGGGTGGCGTTGCGAGTGTCCACCACAAGTTTTGATCCGCGCACGATGGCATCGTAATCGTAACTCGAATGATCCGTCGCAATCAGCACGCAATCATAGCTTCCGATTTTTCCCGGCGTGAGGTCGACTGAGCGCATGTTGGAAAAGTCATAGTGCCGCATTTTGTGCAGGGCGGGGAAATACGGGTCGTTGTAATCCATCACGGCGCCGCGTTGCGTGAGCAGTTCGAGCAGCTTCAACGAGGGCGACTCGCGCAAGTCATCCACGTCCTTCTTGTAGGCGACTCCGAGCAACAGGATTTTCGAACCCTTGATGCTCTTTTGCCGGTCGTTGAGCGCATGCGCAAGAGCTTCGACCACGTTGTAAGGCATTGCCGTATTGACTTCACCAGCGAGCTCGATGAACCGAGTGGCGAAATCATATTCCCGCGCCTTCCACGAGAGGTAGTACGGGTCGACTGGAATGCAATGACCGCCGAGCCCTGGTCCCGGATAGAAGGGCATAAAGCCGAAGGGCTTGGTCGCCGCGCTATCAATGATCTCCCACACGTCGAGGCCCATCCGGAGGCAGAGCTGCTTCAGTTCGTTCACCAGCGCGATGTTCACGCAGCGGAAGATATTTTCGAGCAGCTTCACCATCTCCGCTGCACGTGTGCAGCTTACGGGAACGACGCGCGAGACGATCTGCGCGTACAGGCCCGCGGCAGCTTTTCCGCTGGCAGGATTCACGCCTCCCACGACTTTCGGGATTTGCGCCAGGCCGAACTGCTTGTTACCCGGATCTTCGCGCTCGGGAGAGAAAGCCAGATAAAAATCGGTGGCCGTATCGGTGGTCGAAGCTGGGCAGCGCAGCCCGCCTGCTTCGAGAATCGGCTGCACGAGTTCTTCGGTCGTGCCAGGGTATGTGGTGCTTTCCAGCACGATCAGTTGGTTGCGTTGCAAGTGCGGAGCGATCGCGCGCGCCGTCTGTTCCACGTAACTGAGGTCCGGCTCGCGCCGTTCGTCTAGCGGCGTGGGCACGCAGATGAGCACCGCATCCATGCCGCGCAACTTCGAAAAATCCGTCGTCGCCTCAAAACGTCCGGCCTTCACGTGCGTCTGAATCTTGTCCGCCGGAATATGCTGAATGTACGATTTGCCCGCATTGAGTTGCTTCACTTTGCTCTCATCGAGATCGAATCCCGTCACATGGTGCCCGATCTCGGCGAAACGCAGTCCCAAAGGCAGCCCCACGTAACCGCAACCGATAATTCCCACTTTCACATTCTTCCCGGCGAAGAACTCCGGCGTCCGCTCCGCGGCCATACTCTCTCCTTGTTTCGCTGATTGTCACGTTCTGTCAAACGAGTGCGGCATAAAAGCTCCTAAGTATAACAAGTATCGCAATCTCAATGGATTCCGGGAAAACATGTATGACGCCTACCTGTCGATCGTTTGCTTTTGATCACAGGCAGTGATGGGCTATTCTGACCTCTTAATGATTGACATTCACTGCCACATTCTTCCGAACCTCGATGATGGCGCGGAATCGATCGAAGTCTCCCTCGCCATGGCCGACATGGCCGTCGAAGACGGCGTCAGCCACATCATCTGCACACCTCACTCGAATTCGCGCTATACGTTCGAGCCAGCATTGATAAAGCAGCGCCGCGATGAGCTTCAAGCGCGCTATGACGGCAAGATCACGTTCGCGACGGGCTGCGATTTTCATCTCAGCTTCGAGAATCTTCAGGCTATTCGTGAGGATCCGACGCGCTTTACACTGAACCAGAAGAGTTATCTGCTTGTGGAATTTGCCGATTACTCTATCCCGCCCAGCCTCGATCAGGAGTTGCATCGGCTCCAGCTTGCTGGACTGACTCCGATCATCACTCACCCCGAGCGCAATCCGCTCATTCGCACAAAGCCCGAGCGCCTGTTCCAGTGGTTGCGGCAAGGTTGTTATGCACAGGTGACTGCGCAATCGATTATGGGGAAATTCGGGCGCAGCGCACAGGAAGCCGCGGAAAAATGGCTCGA
>DATEME010000648.1:0-1171 GCA_035275865.1 Candidatus Acidiferrales bacterium
TCTCGGACACCCCCTCGAAAACTGCTGCTGATTTTTAGAATTTCCCCTAGGGGATAAAATCTCACGCTTGGTACCCGCGCTGGGTCCGCTCGGGGTGATGGGGTGGACGCCCCCCGACGGCATTAGTGTGCCAAGGTGACGGTGTCGAACTGCCACCGAAGGAGGCGTCCATGGAGCAAGCTACCACGATCGGTTTGGACATCGCGAAGCACGTGTTCCAGGTGCATGGAGCAGATGCTGCAGGGCACGTGCTCTTCCGAAAGCGCATCACTCGCGCGAAGGTTCTCGGTTTCCTAGCGGCGCAAGCCCCGTGCGTCGTCGCGATGGAAGCCTGTGCCGGTGCGCACTATTGGGCGCGTGAGATCGCTAAGTTGGGCCATCATGTGCGCTTGATCGCACCGGCCTACGTCAAGCCGTTCATCAAGCGGCAGAAGAACGATGCGGCCGATGCAGAGGCCGTCTGTGAAGCGGCCCAGCGACCCAGCATGCGCTTCGTTCCGGTCAAGACCGAAGAGCAGCAGGCGAACGGCATCGTGTTTCGAGCCCGCGATCTCCTGGTGCGTCAGCGCACCCAGTGCGTCAACGCTCTTCGCGGGCACCTGATGGAATACGGCCATGTCTTTCCGAAGGGCATTACCCATGTTGAAACCCTTGTCGCCGTAGTCGAGGATCTACAGTCCTCACTTCCCAACAGTGTGCGCGTCATCCTAAAGCTGCTTGTCGACACCTTCACTGCATTGGAGGCGCAGATCACCGCATTGGACGTTGAGATCAACCAACGTTCGAAGTCAGACCCGACGGCACGCCGGTTGATGACGATTCCGGGCGTGGGGCCAATAGCTTCGACGGCAATTACCGCGCTCGTGCCAGCGGCCGAGGGGTTCCCGGCCGGGCGCGATTTCGCGGCCTGGCTCGGACTGACACCGCTGCAGAAATCGACCGGCGGCAAGCAAAAACTCGGTGCCGTTTCGAAACGCGGTGAACGGACGATCCGCCGCCTCTTGATCATTGGGGCGAGTGCCGTGGTTCGACAGGCCAGCCGGCGCGGGGCACCCAAGGGCTCGTGGCTTGCGCAGATGTTGGCTCGCAAGCCGAAAATGCTGGTCACCGTTGCTCTGGCCAACAAGATGGCCCGCATCATCTGGGCCCTGCTGGTCAAAGGCGGCACCTA
>DATEME010000649.1:0-4647 GCA_035275865.1 Candidatus Acidiferrales bacterium
CGGTTCCAGAATTGGCTGTGCACGTGATTGTGCCAGTGCCACCGACAGGCGGTAATGTGCCGCACGTCCACCCAGCGGGAGCGGCGGCGCTCGTGAATGTAGTGTTTGCGGGTGTGGTCTCGCTCAGCAAAGCGCCGACCGCCTCTTCGGCACCATTGTTTGTAATCACTTGCGTGTAAGTGATCGTGCCGCCCGTCGCCACTTGAGTCGGATTCGGCGTGTTGGCTACGGAAAGGTCCGGCGTCTGCACCGTAACGTTCGCGCTTGCCGTTCCAGGCGAAGTGGTGTTTGCGCCCTGAGCGCTGGCGGTGCTCGGAATCACGGTTCCATTCGTGTCCACAGCGTTGACGGTGAAAACGAAACCTAAAGTGGTGGCACTCCCATTCGGATAGCTGGCCGTATCCGTGCAAGTAACTGTTCCGCCTGCGTTATTACAGGTCCACGTTCCGGTGCCACCTGTTTTCGCTGCCGAAACGAACGTCAAGCCCAGGGGATCGGCCATGGTGACGGTTAGGTTCGGCGTGACTGTCACGCCGCTCGCATTCGACAAACCGATTGTGTAGGTCAACGTGTCCCCAGGTGAGATAGGACTGAGCGAGGGTGTATTGCTAACGGACAACACGGGGTCTTCCACGGTCACACTCGTGCTGTCGGTCGCTGGCGCCGTATTCGCGCCTTGTGCAGTGACGGTGCTCGGAATCGTGTACGTGCCGCTTCCTCCGTTGTTTACAGTCACTACGAACAAAAATGTTGTGGTTGAACGCCCTCCGTAATTTGCGTTGTCCGTGCACGTGATCGTGCCGCCGTTGTTATTGCAATTCCAATTGCCAGTGCCGCTCGTTTTCGCCGCTGACACAAAGCTTGTGGTCGTTGGGTCGGGCATTGAAACCGTGACCGGCCCGTTGACGCGGGTAAACCGTGACGGATTTGTGAGGACGACGGTGTACGTGATCGTGTCGCCCGGAGCGACCGGCGAAGTCGGCGCTGGATTGAAGGCCACCGTCAGGCTTTGGGCGGAGGCCGGCGCTACGGCGAGCAACGAAAACAGGATGAGAAAGAACGCGCCCAGCAGAGGTGCGCTGGCACGGCGCCGGCGGGCCAACCACATACGGCGCGCATGCTTACGGATTCCGTGAATCATCTGCGCTTGCGTGTCGGCAGCCGGAATCCGCCTACGCCCGCGCTCGATGGAAATTACCCTGCCCAGGGAGTGGCCGGGCAAATGGTCGTTCGCGAGACTTGCATCGCCTCGCGTGATCACTTTGCGGTCGCCGCTACGGCTGCTTGTGACGACTCGATGAACGCGAAAACCCTCTGCTCCGCGAGTGAAAGCAATTTCGCCGCGCCTTGCGCCGGCCGCGATGCCTGGCGCGATGATCAACGCATCGTCATCGAGAATATTCGGCTGCATGCTGCGGCCATTTGCGCGAAAACGGACATTGAGGCCGCGACCAAGCAATTCTTCGCACATGGCGGAGAAAGCTCGCGAATCTCTGCGTTGGCTGGGAAACTTACGCACGGCAAATCATCTCCACGGCGCTATGGTCGGGAACAAACTGAAAGTGAGAGCACGGAACTTCGTGCGTGATGAGATCGAGAATTTGAAGAGTCGATGCCAAGCCGTCCGGACTGTGATGCGGGACAAAACTGCGCGCGAGAAGTTCCGCGGCCGCGCGACCTGGCGGCATGGGCGTCAGTTTGTTGTGGATGCCGTGGGCAAGGACGTAAATGCACGCAAGATCCGCGCTGTCCGCCAGCGCCAGGCCTGCGTCGCCGTGCCAGGGTGTGCCGTACATCCGAATGCGCCCATCTTCGCAACGCAGAATAATGCGGTCATCGCTGAGTACGCGTGCGCCGGGATGTTTCTGCCAAAGGCGGGCCGACGTGCTCTTTCCGGCTCCCGAGTGTCCCACGAAGAGATGACCGCGATTGAATTCGTCGACGACGCCTAGCGCGTGAACCTCCACGCCTTCACCCAGCGAAAGACGGTGAATCGTCACGAGTTCGTCGAGTGGATACTCAAGGACGTTCACGGGCTGGCAGGGATCGTAAAAGCGCCGCAGCATCGAGATATGCCCGAAGCGGAACTCTCGGTCAAACCAAGCTGTTTTGTAAGGAGTCGCGCCCAGGCGAGGAGTCGAAAAATAGAACCCGTAGTCGCCACATTCCTCATATAGCGACCACAAGCCGCCGGAATGAAAAAGAGGCGAGGCGGACGGGATCGATATGTCGTCGCTCCAATCGACTTCTATGCGTACATCCGGTGTATCTGAGGCAACCTGAAATGGAAAGAGCTCAGGGTCGAGCTCGAGTTGAAAGCCCGGCGGGGCGAATAGCCCGACGGATATACCGCCGATGCGGTAAGCGAGAGAATTCGCCACTTCAAACTGAGTTGCTTGCAGCGCGACATCCGAACAAGACGCAATATCCAAGACCTGTATTCCGCCTCTCTCGATCAGGAACCCAATGAATTGCACGGCGTAACGCTGATGCAACTACCGCTTACCGGCCCGCTGTGACCGACGATCTTGCAGTGGCCAAGGACAGCCTCTTCCGGACGCAGACTTACGCGCGTTACAGTCGGCGCCTCGTAAGGCTTCCGTGTTTGCTGCGTATTGTTTTGCTCGTCGGTCATTTCAAAGGCATCCATCTAACGGTGCGCTCCGCACGAACCGCATCCGCCGCTCTGGCATCCGGCCGACTCCTGCAAAATATTCAGCGCGGGGGGTCGTGCAGTAATAGGCGCCGAAACTAGCGGCATCTCTTCACTCAGGATCCGTTTTGCGGCTTTCGCCAAGTTGTCGTGGTGGACGCCGCCCTTACAACATGGGCAATCGCCGTGCTCAGGCGGATCGATCCCAAGCGCGAACGCGCGCAAATGCGCCACCCGGCACAAAAAATCGACCGGCGACTCCGGATCGCCACTCTCGAGTTCCCCGTTCGCGGCGCACATACTGCACAAGGAACGAATCCGGCAGTTGTCGCAGATTGTCGGCCGCTGGCGCTGCTGATTGCGGATTTCGAGCATTCGGCCGTTCCAGCCTTTGAGAAAACCGCCATCGCGCAACGAATGGCCCTGCTGATGCGAGAGCACGCAGATCGTCATCTTGCCGACTGGATCGATCGCACAGCCATACATGCCGCCGCCGCAGGTGTAGCGTCTGGTCTCGACATGATCGGGGCGCGGAGCAGAGGCTTCGGCGGTTGCGATCCTGCGCCACTCTTCGCGGCGCTGCGCATCCTGAAAATCGAGCGTTACGACTTGCTCAGGCGAGAGACGAACCGCAAGCGGAGCCTGTGAACAATCGATTCGCGGGTTCACGATAGGGTCGAACTTGAATTCGAGCCCGAAGTCTTCCTCGGCCATCCTCTTCATTTCATAGACTTCGTGATAATTGATCGTGGTCGGGACAGTTTTTAGCTTTAGAGGCAGGCCGCGCTCGAGCAGCAGGCGGATACCCTTGATGCACCGGTCGTAAGAACCGGGAATCTGCGTCAACGCTTCGTACGTCTCGCGCGTTGCACCGTAAAGCGTGATTTCGATCGAAAAAGGACGCCAGTCGGCGAGGTAATCCGCAATGCGCTCGTTGATCATCGTGCCGTTGGTGAAGAGCGTGATTAGGAATCCGCGCTTTTTTGCTTCGGCGTAGATGGCAAGGAAATCCTTGCGAGCGAAGATTTCGCCCCCCGTATAAAGGAGCCATAAGCAGCCAGCCTCGAGAAGCTCATCCAGCAGGCCAACGTGCTCGTCGAACGTCAGTTCCTGAGCCCGAGCTGCAGCGTCGGACATCGGTAAATTGTTGTAGCAATGCTGACATTCAAGCGGGCAACGGCGCGTGACCTCGATCGACACTTCGACCGGCGCGCGCTTTCCCAACTGGCGCGCGTGGAAACTCCCACTGAATTCACCGTAGGTCTCGGTTCGCACAGCGAACGCATTCACCTCAGGGACTCACGATCCCTGCTTCTCAGGGGATCCAACGATCCGGAGGGAATTACCGCCGACTTAGCGGTGACCGAACGCTCTACGCGCTACGGACGAGGCGTTCCTCGCGCAATTCGGCTATGAACCGGGCTACATCAGCGAATGCCTGTTCCGCAGTCACCTCATAATTGGCACGTACCCACTCGGCCAATTCCTCGGATGTGCGCCCCTGCTCGAGCAGCAGCCAGAGACGCGCACCTAGCTCATTGAAGGTATAGACGGAATCGAGATCGCCGACGCCGTGGCGGACCGGCACGGCCAGTGTCTCGCCAGCAATCTCGCGAGAAACAACTGCGCTGGCGCGAATGTGTCGCACTTGGCCGCTGGATTCGACCGGTAGAACCAAATTGGAGTCACTTATTCCCAAGGGATTTCACTGCACGTAGTGTTACGTACCAGGACTACCCTAGCAATGGGCGTCTCGTGAGCCTGTTTCGTAGTTGTACATAGACATTTAGGCGCATGCGGTCGGGAATGCTGGAACCTAAATCATTTGTTTACAATCATCAGACGACGCAGCGAGTCGTCTACAGGGATTACTTGAGGAAAACTCATTCTTAATGGCTGTTATTGGAGAGCTCTTTGACTATATCGCCCACGAATGCTTTTGCATCGCCGAAGAGCATGAGTGTCTTGTCAAAATAATAGAGTGGATTATCAAT
>DATEME010000650.1:0-2538 GCA_035275865.1 Candidatus Acidiferrales bacterium
GCTGCTACGCCCGCCGGTAAAGCGCAACCCGGCGAAGGTGTCTTGCGCGCCACGCTGAAGAACGGCCTTCGCGTCGTAATCGTTCCAGACAATCTCGCTCCTGTCGCCACTACAGTCGTGAATTATCTCGTCGGCTCCAATGAAGCGCCCGCGGGCTTCCCCGGAATGGCACATGCCGAAGAGCACATGATGTTCCGTGGCAACCCAAGCCTCACCGCGGATCAGTTGGCAAAAATTTCGGCCGCGATGGGCGGTGATTTTGACGCCGATACGCAACAGACCGTAACGCAATACTTCTTCACCGTTCCTGCCGAGGATACGGACGTTGCGCTGCATATTGAATCCCTCCGCATGCGCGGTGCCCTGAATTCTGACAAGCTTTGGGAGAAAGAGCGCGGCGCCATCGAACAGGAGGTCGCATCCGACCTGTCGAATCCAACGTATGTCTTTTACACGAAACTTCTAACGGCGATGTTTAATGGCACTCCTTATCAGCATGACGCCTTGGGAACTCGCCCCTCCTTTGATAAGACGACCGGCGCTGATTTACAGCAGTTCTATAGCAAATGGTATGCGCCAAATAATGCGGTGATGGTGATCGCAGGGGATGTCAATCCGCAGAAGACGTTGACCGAAGTTAAAGCCCTGTTCGACGACATTCCGAGCAAAAAACTCCCCGAGCGCCCGCCGGTGAAGCTAGGTACTGTGACGCCATCGCAGACGCTGAATCAGGATACGGACCTCCCTTACGGCCTCGCCGTCATCTCCTACCGCGTGCCGGGCACCGATAGCCCGGATTTCGCCGCCATGGACATTTTGGGTGACGTAATCAGCAGCCAGCGCGGCTCCCTCTACGCGCTCGTCCCTGAAGGCAAAGCACTGGGCACGGCGTTCGATTACAGCCCGCTGCCTAAGGCGGGCTTGGCGTACGCGCTCGGCGCATTCCCCCAGGGAGGCAACGGCCAGCAGTTACTCGACGAAATCCGCGATGTGATTGCCGATGATGTGAAGAACGGCGTCCCAGCTGATCTAGTCGAAGCGTCAAAGCGCCGTGAAGTCGCCAGCGAAGAATTCCAGAAGAATTCGATCTCCGGTCTCGCGATGGAGTGGTCGTCCGCCCTTGCCGTTGAGGGAAGGCAATCGCCCGAAGACGATATCCGTGCAATTCAGAAAGTGACCGTCGACGACGTGAATCGCGTGGCGCGCGAATATCTTGCTCCGGCGGGCTCGATTAGCGCGATCCTCACGCCGCAACCCTCCGGCGCACCGGTTTCCTCAAAGGCATTCGGAGGCACAGAAGCTCTCGCAGGCAGCCCAAGCGGTGCGGTAGCGCTGCCGCAATGGGCGGAGAACGCCGTAACACGATTGGCGATTCCCGATCTCACGATTCATCCCGTCGAAAGCACCCTGCCCAACGGAATCAAACTGATCGTGCAGCCCGAAACAATCAGTAATTCGATCACCGTGTCCGGCGAAATAAAAAGCAATGCCGATCTCGAAGCGCCACAGGGCCAGGAAGGGGTTGACGGCGTCCTCGGCGAACTATTCCAATACGGCACCCAATCGCTGGACCGCATTGCTTTCCAAAAAGCGTTGGACGATATCGCTGCCGACGAATCGGCTGGGACACATTTTTCTCTCGCAGTCTTGGCTCCGGATTTTGACCGCGGCGTCGCGTTGCTGGCGGACAACGAGCTCCATCCCGCCCTGCCCGCGCAGGCCTTCAAGATCGTCCAGCAGCAGACGGCGCGCGCCGTTGCCGGCCAGCTGCAGAGTCCGGACTATCTGACACAGCGGGCTCTGGAGGAGGGGCTATTTCCGAAAACGGACCCGGTATTGCGCCAGGCGACGCCGCAGACCGTTTCCTCCCTCACTCTCGCCGATGTAAACGCCTATTACCAAAAGGCGTTTCGCCCTGACCTGACCACAATCGTCGTCATCGGCGACGTTACGCCCGAGAATGCGAAGGCTGTCATCGAGAAATATTTCGGTACGTGGAAGGCTACCGGGCCCGCGCCTCAGACCGATCTGCCGCCCGTGGCAAATAATCCGCCGGGCGTGACCGCTGTGCCCGATAAGAGCCGCGTCCAGGTCAACGTGGACCTTGGAGAAACGCTGGATATGAATCGCTTCAATCCCGATTACTACGCGCTTGAACTCGGGAATCACGTGCTCGGCGGCGGATTCTACGCAACGCGCCTGTACCAGGACCTTCGCGAGAATTCCGGCCTCGTCTATTACGTGAACTCGTCCTTCAGCGTCGGCCGCACCCGCGGATATTACACCGTGAATTACGGCTGCGATCCGCAGAATGTCTCGAAAGCGCGCGCCGTAATCGAACGCGATCTGAAAATGATGCAGACGGAATCAGTGGGAGACAATGAATTGAAGCAGGCCAAAGCTATGCTGTTGCGCCAAATTCCGCTCGCCGAAGCCAGCGAGAACAGCATCGCCGGCGGATTAGTCTCGCGCTCAGTTATCGGCTTGCCGCTCGACGAACCGATCGTCGCGGCACACCACTACGTCGAATTGACCGCG
>DATEME010000651.1:0-12978 GCA_035275865.1 Candidatus Acidiferrales bacterium
CTTCGTACCGCGAGCGCCACTTCGAGCAGATCAGAACTCAGAGTGAGCCCCGCATTCTCGGCATTCTTTACGTTCACTTCGAAACGGACTTTACCGCCATCCACCACAAATTGAATCATCCCGCCCCGCTGCGAAAAATCCCGGATATCGCTCACGGTCAGAATATTTGCTCCGTCGAACGCCGTCAGAATTTCCTTCAACCGGTTTTGCTCGGAATTGGAGACAAAGACGATCTTGCAGTCCGCCGCGTCTTCCGGCTTAGAAATGCGCTTCGCCACGAGAGTGCTGCCCTGAATGCTTTCGCCCGAGAGCGTCGCGTCCAGCAGCGCCCCGAATGGGTCTTCGCCCAGCACGCATATGCTGAACGGCTCGTTTCTCGAGCCTGCCCCGTTCGTCGGCCACTCCACGAATTTGCTGAAATCATAGAGATAGACCGCCTCGATCTGGTAAGCGCTCGCGCCGGGTTGCTGCCCGTAGGCTGTCAGGCTGGTGAACGCGATGACCGTGCAGAACAGCGCTCTCCCTAGGCGCAATCGCCTGCGCTTGCCGGGCTCTGCCGAAGAGGCGTTCGTCGCCCCTATTCCAGTGTCCATGCAATTTTCCCGTAATAGCTTCGCCTGATTCCCACAAGCGGGCCGTCATCGCCTCCGAATTCCGCGCGCTCCGGTTGAAAGAGATTCTGCCCGACGAAGGCAAGGAGCGCGGACACAACGGCCCGGTGCGCGAGCCGAGATTTCGTTTTCATAGGTCGACTTGAACGCATGTCGAAGCACTCAACGTAACATCACGAACGTGGCGCTTCTTGGTTAAGCATTTCTAATGAATCGTCAAAGAGTTACGTCAAGCGGGCTTTAGATTCGAATGGGGAACTCGTTTGTCGCGATCAACCTCAAAGCGGCTGGACCTTAAACGCCGGGCGCAACACATCCGTCGGATCGTAATTATGCAACCCGCGCGCAATTTCTCCCATGGGCAGCCGCCGCAGCGAATAAATGTAAGGCCGCGGCCCGGCGCCCATGTATTTTTCGCCGATCACTTGGAAATAGGCGCCCGCGTAACGCAACGTAAACGGATATTTCCAGCCTTCGCGCTGCCGGCATGACGCGATCTGAATATCGCAGTTGCCACCGCCCGGCAGAATTTCATCCGCTACGAGCGACAGTTCGGCCGGACGCTTGCTCCTCGCCGCGCGCCACGCCAATTCAAATCCATAGAGTGGCAGCATGCCCACAACTTCGCCGGTCGCCAGCGCGCCCAGGGTTCGAATGATCCCTTCCACTCCAAAATAAATAATGACCCACGTCAAGGGATTCAGCGCGAATGTAATGAATACTGCGCCGCCCGCAACCTCTGTTGAGCCAAATGCAAAATGGGCCGAACCAGGCCTGAATGCTGAGTATTTCTGCCCCAGCATATTGAAGTAATACATATACCAGAGGCTCAGCGCCAGTAGCGCCACACACGCTTCGCCCAGTCCCGAAATCAGGGCGGCAGGGACTAGCGCCCGCTCGGATTCGTAGCCCGCCCCTCCGCGCCACCGCTTCGGCAGTAGCGTGTAGAAAGGCGCCACGATGTAACCTGTCCAGGCAACATTCATTGGGATCTGCACTCAGCTTACCTTCACGGCGCCGCGAATTACCTGTCCCTGCGGCCAGTTATTCCTTCCGAGTAAATGGTTAGCTTTTGTGGGAGTACTCGCCACCATTCGAAGTGGCGCCGTCACTCCATCCTGCTACTCTCTCGCCATTATTCTTTGCAGTAACCAGAGGAGGCTGGGACGTGTCAAAGCTACGCATTTTCGGTATCACGGCAATTGCGATTGTCTTTTGGAGCGGCGGTCTCACTCTCCATCGCTACATTGTCAAAGCGGCGACACCCAAGCCTCTTGAAGCGGAAGAAATTCTCGCTCTTATCGCTGGGAACGCGCTCCCGCAAAATATCGTTCACGCGATCGCGCAAAATGGCTTGGCTTTTCGTCCGGACGGCAAATATCGCGCCGATTTAGACGCCATCGGCGCCGACGCAGCCGTTGTTTCGGCGGTGAGTGCCGCAAATATTGCGCCTCAAGCGCAAGTAATCGACTCTGCCCAGCGCGACGTCCTACAGCACTACGTCAACGCCGCGCAAAAAATAAAGAGCAAAGACTATGACGCGGCCACCTCTGAAATGACGGCAGTCGCCAAATCGACCATCGAAGACGCCGCTCCCGCTTTCGTTATGGGCGAAGTATTTCGCCTGAGGGAGCGTTTTCCAGAGTCTGAGGCGGTCTACAAAGGTGTGCTGAAAATTGATCCGGAATTTCCGGAGGCGTACACGAAACTGGCTTTTATCTCTTACAAATTGGACGATGGCGAGAGCGCGTACAAACAGGCAACCTCAGCGCTTGCTCTCTACCCGGATGACGCCGAGGCACACAAGAATGCCGCACTGGGTCTTTCCCTGTTGAAGAAATTCGACGCCGCCGAGAAAGAATATCAAGACGCCCTCCGGCTCAAGCCCGGTTATCCCGCCGGATTGTTCGATCTCGCTAACCTCTACGAGAGCGAAGGCAAATACAAGTTAGCAATCGCTGAGTACAAGAAGGCGGCAATTGCAGATCCCGATGAGCCAAACGTCCCCTACAATCTCGCCATCGCCTACGATTATAACGGAGACGTGGCGTCTGCGATCCCCGCTTACCGCCAAGCGATTCAGATGAACCCGACAATGATTGAGGCGCATATAAATCTTGCCGGTGACCTCAATCATTCTGGCATGTATAGCGAGGCCCTCGCCGAGTATCGCACGATCGAGCAACTCGATCCGGACTCACCGCTCTGTCACGATTGCCTGGGAACCGCTCTTTTTCGGACATGGGATTTCGCTAGAGCCGAAAAGGAGTATCGCACCGCCATGGCTCTTGACCCGACGGACGCTATCGCCCATGTTGGAATCGGTGGAATCCGTGAAGAGCAGAAGAAATACGCCGAAGCCCTCGCGGAATATGAAACAGCCGAGCAGTTAAACCCCGACTCTACGGATGCTCCCAAGGGAATTGCGCGAATTGACTTGCTGCAAAAGAATTTTGCCGACGCTGTTGTTGCTCTGAAGCACGCCGAAGAAGAAAGGCCAAGCGACGCCAATATACATGATCTGTACGGCCAAGCCCTTGTCGGGGAGGGCAAAAGGGCAGACGCCATTCAGGAATTCAAGCAATCGATCTTACTCGATCCTAAGCAGGACCAAGTCGCGCTCCGTCTTGCCTCTACTCTCGAAGCGGACGGCCAATGGGCCGCAGCCGTTCAGGAATATCGCAGCACGGCAGCTGCCGAGGCCAGCCTGGACCGACGCTATCTTGTGGGACGGACTTCCGATCTGGATCCTCAGACTGAATACAAGGCAGCGCAGAAGCGCTTCGACGATCATGTGGCTGCCCTAAAAGCCGCCGGAAAATCCGCCGAGGCGGCTTCGCTCGATGCGAGTGTCACTGCGTCAACGAAAAATCTGGATATGTCGGAAAAGTTGAACGAATTGATGCTAGCCGGCGAGAATGCCGCGCGTCAGCGGAATATGACGGAAAGTGTGAGGGATTTTAATGAAGCTGTTAGCGCGGCGGAGGAATTACAGCCTCACGATCAGCGCCTTATCGCCGCACTGGACTATCTGGGTCAGGCAAATCTCGGTACAAATTTTTCCGCGGCCGACAGCGCGTTTGAAAGAGAACTGAAAACTGTAGAAGAAATGTTTGGCCCGCAGTCGCCCAAGATGGAGGGGCCGTTGCAATCGCTCGGTGAGAGCTCCTTGTTGCAAAAGAACTATGCAACCGCGGAGAAGTTCTTTTTTGAGGCCGTCGACGTAGATGCAAAGGTGTACGGTGAAAGCAGCGATAAGGTGGCTTCAGCCCTTGTCGTAGCGACCCGTGTATATTGGGCGCAGCAGCAATACGACAAGGCCGAAATATACGTTCTCCGTGCCGAGCGACTCGATGAATCGATTTACGGCGCCGATAGCCCTAATATCATGGTTACTCTATGGACGCTCTGCAGTCTGTATGACAAATGGAACAAGCCCGACAAGGCCGAACCGTGTTACGCGCATTCCTTGGCCATAACGGAAAAGCAATTCGGCGATAACAGTCCGCAGATTGCGCCAATCCTCACGATAGACGCAGGCGAGTTGCGCAAGCTCGGCAAGACCGCGGAAGCCGACAAACTCGAAAAACGCGCCGCTGAACTTCAAAGCGCGACCATGGCTCCCCCTTCTCAAAGGTGAACAGAAGGGGAGCCCGCTATCGCAGATTGCGGCGCACCGAAAATCGAGCCGATGGGAGCCGGTCGTCCTGAAGCACGATTTTAAGGCGCCAAATGCGCCAAAACGCACCCAAACGCGCCAATTTAAGGCTCCTTAAGTGGCAAACTGCGTCAGATCACCTGCGCCACTTTGCGTACATTTCTAGACGCACAGTGCGTCCAATTGTGGACGCAGTGTGCATATATATTCCGCCGCAATTTGCGTCAATTTCGTGACGCAAATGCCCAATCTAAGGAGGCACAAACTGTATCGCCAAGAGGGGCAGATTGCGTGCGCGAGCCTGCTAATTGCGTTTGGGATGCGTTTGCGTGCTGCCGTTCTCCAGCTTGGGCGCCCATTTCACCGCCTCGAGATACATCTTCCTCACATCTGGGTTTGAATACTGCTCGCGGTTGTGTCCCAGACTGGAATAGAAAACGCGGCCCTTGCCATACATTTTGGCCCACGTGATCGCGTAATCCTGATCGGCGTGAACTCCGTTATCAAAATTTCAGTTTTCAATGATTGGCGCGCGTTCGCGTCACAATTGCGTTTTGCGGTCATAACTCCAATGAAGGACCGCGCGAGGATAGAGTATGATCTTGTTTCTAAAATGAGCGATGCGCGCCCGAAGCCAGAGAATCGCATTCTAAGTTACGTCCTGCAGGCTGCCTTCCTGATCTGGATCGTCGTTGTGAACGTCCTCTACTACCTGCAATTCAAGCAGTTATTTTTCGCGCGATTCTCTTCGTTGGTGCATCGGTGACGCTGCTCTTGTCCGCCGCCCGGCTCGCGGTCTTGTTGGTCATTTTCGCTGTCGCGATTGCATTCGGCTCGCTTTGTCTCCGTGCTTTTCGTGCGCGAAGCAAAGATCCCATCGGACAGGGCCTTATGGCGTGCGGAATCGGCTTTTTCGCACTTGAACTGGCGGTACTCGCGCTCAATGTCCCCGGATGGCTCAACCGCGCGAGCGCCTGGTGCGTGATCGTGGTGGCCGCGGCGATCGGATGGAACGGCTGGCGCTCGGTCCGCGATTTTGCCGTTTCGTTCGCGTCAGAGATGCGGTCGCAATGGAAAAATGGCGGGCGCGCTGCGCAACTTCTGCTCGTTTGTGCCTCCGCTGTGTGTCTGCTCGAAGGGGTGGTTGCTTCCGCGCCGCTCACCGGTTCAGACGCGATGCATTACCACTTCACCGTCCCGCGCTTGCAGATATCGGGACCACTGCAGCCTCGGTTTGACATTACGACCAGTTTCTTTACGGGCCAGGCGCACCTGCTCATTTCCTTCGGATTAGCTTTAGGGAGCGACCGGTTCGCGCTCGGATTTATTTATCTTGGTGGACTGCTGACTGCGGTGACTCTTTATGTGATCGCCAAAGAGATTTCCTCGAGCAAATGGGCCTTACTTGCCGTTCTCACTTTTCTAATTTCGCCCATGGTGTTCTGGCAAATTACGACGTCAGGATCGCCGGATATCTGGATGGGCTTTTACGCCGGAATTGCGGTGATTGCGGCGTGGCGGGCGCTCGAGGCCCGAGACTCGCGTCTCGCAATCCTGGCTGGGCTGCTGGCTGGAAATGCGGCGGGTGTGAAGTACACGGGCTGGATCATTCCTATCGCGATTTGCGCTTACCTGCTCATGTCTTTTCGGCCGCGAATTACCGCAATTTGGGCGGGTTGCGCTGCGCTTCTCGGAGGCTGCCTGCCACTGGTCAGAAATGCGGTCTGGACAAACGATCCTCTTTTCCCATTTCTGACGAAATGGCTCAATCCGTCGCACCTGAATTATTACGTTTTGGGAGCTCTTCGCAGTGAGACCCATCCGGTCGGATTCTCTGTAGCGCCTCTTCACATTCTCGCGTTTCCGTTTCTGTTGGCGACGCAGGGTCAACCATTTGGGCTCGGTCAATATTTCGGACCGGCCATACTTGCCTTTGCGCCGCTGCTGATTGTGGCGGCATGGAAAAATCAACTCGCGAGACTATGCGCGTGTGTTTGGGCCTTGACGTTTCTGGCGAATGCAGTCTCGACGCAAATGGGCCGTTTTCTTCTGCCCGTTTTCTCTATCGCGCTTGCGCTTGTCTTTTCCGGAATTGCGGGAGCGGCCCGCCGAAATTGGGGGCAAATCGTGTATGCCTGCGCGGCAACGCTTTTGCTATTCATCGCATTCTCCGGCGCTTCCGATCTGCTCTATGCCAAGGATTTTCTGCCTGTTGCGGTTGGAATCGAGAGCAGGGAGGCATTTTTGCACCGGATGGCGACAGATTATCAGATCGCGTCGTTCGTGAATGAGACGCTCGCCGCGCGGCAAAAAGAACAGGGCGGGACCGTGCTGGTCTTTTTCCGCCACCTCTATTATTTGAGGGTTCCATTTGTAAACGGCGATCCGGATTCGTCATGGATATTCGATCCCGCGAAGTGCAACAACGCAGCGGGGCTGCTCCAGATCTTGAAGGAGCAAAACGTGCACTGGGTCGTAACGAGCTCCGAATATCAGCACGAATTGGCCGGTGCATTTCGTGAACTGCAGGCTGAAGGTAAGCTAACGCCTATCGCGAGCAGATCAGTGGAATCCTTCACCGGAGATTCCCGTATTTATCGCCAAACGGCCAGCGCCGAAGCAACGATCTTCCGATTGCAATACTAAAGCTGCTGGATAATCCTTCTCTGCTTCGAAATTCCTGACGCGCTAACGGGAACCTCTGCTCAGCATCGCAAGCGTGAAAAACCTCTGAAGGAATTTGATTCGCAAACCAGCGGAAAATAGCCTCGAAACAGATGCAAACTGCGTCCCCAAAACTACGCAATCTGTGCCCAGAAGCCGACGCAATGTGCGTACAAAGATAGATGCACTCTGCGTCCAGAAAAGGACGCAATGTGGCGCAGGGGATCTTACGCAAATTGCCACTTAAACAGCCTTAAATGGCCACAAAATGGCGCGTTTGGAGCCATAAAAATGACTAAAGCTAGTTTTGGTACTTCGACTAGGAAAACAGGCCGGCGGACGGTCGCAGAGAAGACTCGGAAGGCGTTTCAGGCATATCTGGAGTTACTCGATACGGGCAGTTGGGTGCGCTTTCAGGTCGAGGAGCAGCTCGGGCAATTCGACCTGAACGTGGAGGAGTTCCGGTTTTTGGAGCTGCTGCACCGGGAAGGACCAATGACGACGAGCGCTATCGCCGAGCGGCGCTGGTGTCGGCGCCAGAGCGTGCTGAGCGTAGCTGCGCGTCTTGAGGACAGCGGCTGGGTCTTGCGGCAGCCGACCCGTCTGCCGGCGGCTGACATCGATGAGAAAAGATTGCAGAAGAGTCTACGCGGCAGGCTTAGAGTCGGGCGGAAGGCCGTGCAACTCAGTTTGACGAAGGAAGGCGAGAACCTGATAGCGTCAGTGATCCCGCGGCAGGCGAAGCTAGTTTATGCGCTGATGCTAGCCGTGAGCGTGTATCAGGTCGATGCGCTTGTCGAGACCTGCCGGAAGTTGCGGGAGGGGAATGTGGTGAAGCTTTTGAACGAGATCACGATGAGGGATCAGGAGGAAGTCGAGGAAGCAGAGGAGGCATAGGAGGAACTGCGATTATTCGTGGCGGAGGGCGACCATGGGGTCGACGCGCATAGCGCGGCGGGCGGGGATATAGCAGGCGAGCTGAGCAACAATTATCACGAGCCCGGCAGCACCAGTGAGCGCTAAGGGGTCACTGGCGTTTACTCCAAAAAGCATTCCTTCAATGAGCCGCATTAGCGCGAGGGCGGCAAGAACTCCGAAAGCGACGCCTAGCATTGCCAAACGGATGCCCTGACCCACAATGGAGCGCATAAGCGCTCGGGGCTGCGCACCAAGGGCCATCCGGATGCCGATTTCTTGCGTTCTCTGCCCCACGGAGTACGACATCACGCCGTAAATTCCGAGGGCCGCCAAAATGAGAGCCAAAATAGCGAATGCCGCGACCAGCGCCGTGCTGATTCGTCGTAGTGCACTCGATTGCGCCGCCAAAGTAGTCATCGGCAGGGCATTGAAGATGGGCTGATCTTTGTCGACGCGCCAGATGATTTCTTTCGCGGAGCTAAGCAAGCCGCGGGGATCTACATTGGTGCTGATCGTGAATGCCAGAAGGGGACCCGGCACCTGCAAATAGGGACGATAAATCGTGGGCATGTCCGGACGCTCGAATCCGAAAGCCTTTACGTTCTTAACCTCGCCCACGACTTGCCACCATTCAGGATGGTCTGTCGCGCCAAGGTTTAGCCTCATGCCGATGGGGTCATTCGCGCCGAAGTAGCGACGCGCGAGCGTTTCGTCAATGATTGCGGCGCGCGCGCTGCTATCGTTGTCTGCATCTGTAAACACCCTGCCGCGAACGAGAGGAATTTGCATGGTAGAGAAATATCCGGGCGTCGCCGTGCGCAAGTCCGCTTCGGGCACTTCATTGGGTTTCGAGGCTGGCTGACCTTCGACGTAGAACGACGTGTCGCTCCAGAAACCGGTCAATGGGAGCGTACTGGTGGCAGCGACGGATTTTACGCCGGGCAAAGCTTGCAGTCCGGCAAGTACTTCTTGAGCGAACGCACGCCTTTTTTCGAGGTGGTCGGCGGGGTACCGATTTTGCGCGAGCAAGACTTCGACACCAAGCAGATGGTCGGGCTGAAATCCCAATCGTGCGTGCGTGATGCGGTTGAAGCTCTCCAAGAGCAAACCAGCCCCGGCGAGCAACACCAGTGATAGCGTGACCTCAACGACTACGAGCGCGTTGCGAAAATGAGAAGAGCGACGACCACTCGTCATCGAGTGACCAGACCCGCGCAGGACGTCCACAGCCTCGGCACGAGCGGACTGTAGCGCAGGCGCGGCGCCGAAGACGATGCCGGTGGCGACGGTCGCAATTAGAGCGAACAGGAGCATGGGACCATTTATCGGAATTTGGGTGACACGTGGAATGCTCAGGTTAAAGATGTCGTTCGGAAAAATGGAGACCAGAAAGCGGGTGGACCACATAGCAAAGACGACGCCAAGCGTTCCACCCAAGAGCGAAAGCAGGACGCTCTCCGTCAAGAACTGCCGCGCCAAACGCGTGCGCCCCGCTCCAAGGGCAGCGCGGACTGTTATTTCCTTATGGCGACTGGTGAAGCGAGCGAGCAGGAGGTTGACGAGATTGGCACAAGCAATGAGGAGCACGGCGGCGACTGCGCCCATGAGTATAAAGAGAGGAGTCTCGATATCGCCAGCAAGCTGTCCGCGAAGGGAGATCAACTTCACGCCGTTTCCTGCGTCGGTGCCGGGATGGCTTGCGTCGATCTGCCTGGAGAGGGCCATCATTTGCGTTTGCGCGTTCTCCATTGAGACGCCGCGCTTCAAGCGACCGATCACACGTATATAGTGGCGTTGATAATCGCTTGCAGAGGCGGACGGCAATGCGGCCGGCATCCAGACCTGCACGCCCGTGGGGTAATCGAAATCCCGGGGCATTACTCCGATCACGGTGGAAGGCTTGCCGTCCAGGGTGATCGATTGTCCGAGCAATTGCGGATTGGCATGGAAGGTATTTCGCCACAAGCTGTCACTCAGCACAACGACGTTTGGACCGCCGGGCGAATCCTCCTCACTGGAGAAGGCACGGCCCAGTTCGGGTGCGACGCCGAGAATCGAGAAGTAGTTGGCAGAGAAGCTGTAACCCAACAACATTTGCGGAGAGCCACTTCCGGTGAGCGTCGGTTCGGTATCGTACGAGGCTGCCATATCAGCGAAGACGTTATTCTCGCGCTTCCAATCGAAGTAGTCGCCAGGTGAAACGGGTGTTTTCGGGACACCTCGTTGCAGATTTGTCCCCCAAATCATCGCGAGCCGGGCAGGATCCTTATACGGCAGGTGGTTGAGCATGGTCGCGTCAATGACTGAAAAGATCGCGGTGTTGGCACCGATGCCGAGGGCAAGGGTGAGGACGGCGACGGTGGTGAAGCCGGGGTTTTTGCGGAGCATGCGGAGGGCGAAGCGCGTGTCCTGGAGGAGGGAATCGAGCCAGGGGAGGCCGCGGCGGTTGCGGACGGATTCTTTGGTTTGGTCGAGGCCACCTAGTTTGATGAGGGCTTGGCGGCGGGCTTCTTCGGGCGTCATGCCGGCGCGGAGATTGTCTTCGATGTGGAATTGGAGGTGGGATTCCAGTTCGGCGGCCAAGTCGGCGTCGTGCTGGTCCCGGCGGAAGATAGCAGAGAGGCGTTTGAAAATCGCGCGGAGCTTAGTCATGGCGGTCACCGGCGGTCATTCAAAAACCACACAGCCAAGAGTGGCTGTGCCACATATTGGATGCCAATATTACAAGCAGAGTGTCTCACGAGGATTCGTGGATTGCAAGCGGGGACCCCGGGCAGTTGTCGCATGCCAACGGCTTCGTGGCAAAATGTGCGGCATGGCGATTGGGGTGCGTGCGGCGGAACTGCGGGAAATCGAGCCGCTGCGGGAACAATACCGCAGCGAGATGAACTGCCAGATCATTCATGACTCGATTCATGAGCGGCCGGGCCGTTTATACGATGACGGCACGCTGATTGGATACGGCTCGGCTGCCTTGGCGGGGCCGTGGCGCGATAACTATGCGCTATACGAGTTCTTCGTCGCACCGGAACACCGCACGCGGCCGTCCGGGGTAGTCGCGAGCTTATTGCCAGTATGCGGCGCGAAAATCTCTTCGCAGGTGCTTTTCACATTTCCGTCCGGTCGCAAGGCGCCGGCTTTCGCGCAGCCACAGAATCTGATGTCGCTGACCTTCAGCGATTCGAATTGGATGAAAAAGCACGCTGCGTCGTTACCATGAATGACGGTATTGCGGGCGGGCGGAATGCTCTATCGCTACAATCGGCCGTACGGCGACGTTTACATGGGAATCGCGGGGCCGTTCCGGCGACGCGGTCTTGAGATGTATCTCGTTCAGGAATTGAGGGTCGTTTGCAGGAAGGGCGGCAGCGTACCCGCTGCGAGATGCGATGTGAATAATGTAGCGAGTCGGAGGACGCTGTAGAAGGAGGGCTTGTGCCTTGTGGCGCGCTAACCGTGGCGAGATTGGTGCGTGGAGCGGTTCTGCTCGGGTGCGCGGCGAAAGGCAAGAGCGCCCACCGAGAAACGCGCGCAAAAATCGCACGCAACGGTGGCCGCTACGAAGCCAAAACCATTCGACGATCGTGTCTGTTCGTCCCAGTACGCGGATTGCCTTTGACGACGTGATAACGAGCGAACGCGAGGGCTCTGGCTAGCGTCTCGCGGGATTTTTAGGCGGTTCTTGACGAGCGTGCTCCGTCTGCTCGTTCGTGCGCATCGGACTCTTCTTCCATTGCGGAACCCACGATTCTAAAGGCCGTATTATGTTCTTCCAATCCGTCACGAGCGACCCGGAATAGGGATACTCGCGCGGGTCGACGCATAGTCCTGCGCGCACGGGATTTGTCCAGATATATCCGGCGACGGCATTCATTTTGTCGGTTTGTCGCAGAATGTGATCGTAGAACTTCTTCTGCCAAACCGCGGGTTTCGTAGCGGCCACCGTCGCGCGCGGAGTTTGCGCGCGCTTCTCGGTGGGCGCCTTTCGCTTCTTCTCGGGCGGAAATTGCCACTGAGCTTCACGCTTGAAGTCTTTTACGAATGCGAGCAGATCGCTACGATCCTCGAGCCCTGAAACAAGCATGTGGATGTGATCGGGCATCACGCAATAGGCATGCACGGAAAACCGGTGCGCCGTCGATTTCCCCTGCAAAATCTCAATAAGCCCTATAGCACGTGCGGCATTCTTCAGCAGCGGGCGACGTTCCTCGCAGCAGATCGTAATGAAATGGCTGGCCCGGCCAACGTAGCGCAAGGAGTGCAAACGGATGTTTTTATGAGGGAAGCAGCGGACGGCCGGATCTGGCATCGCCGCGCCATGGTAGCACGGACCCTGCAGGTCAGGTTGGTTTACGCACAAATGCAAATTCAAGTGCAGAGGCGCCCACCGAGAAACGCGCGCAAAAATCGCGCGCAACGGTGGCCGCTACGAAACCAACGTCAAAGGCACCTTCGCGTCCTCAATCGGCAAAGCTGCTGACAACTGAGCCTACTGCGAACGTCACGATGGTGCCGGCGAGGACGTACCAGGTGAAGGCGAGGGGCGTGAGGCGGTTGACGACGACCATGGTAGCGATGCCGGCGATGAATCCGGCGAGCGCGCCGTTTTCGTTTGCGCGTTTGTTCCACGTGCCCAACAGAAACACGCCCAACAATCCGCCGTAGGTGATCGAAGCGATGGTGAGTCCCGCGACGAGCACGCCGCCCCAGCGCACGAGGCCGAGAAAGCCTAGGACAACTCCCCAGGCGAGAGTAATGAGGCGCGAACGGCGAAGGGACGCGGCGTCTGAATCGTGCGTTTCGCTCGCCGACGATGAAGAGGGGGCGTTAGCAGAAGAGGAAGAGGGGTCCTTCGCTTCGCTAAGGATGACGGCGTTTTTATTTTGCGCGCCGAAATCCATTACCGTGGACGACGCAAGTGAATTGAGGGAGCCGCTTGCGTTGGACATAGCCACGGCAAAAATCGACGCGAGGACGATTCCGACAACGCCAACCGGCATTTCGTGCACGATGAATGCGGGGAAAATACGGTCCGTATCGCCCTCAGGAATCGGCAACGCGTAATGTTGCGCGAATACGAAGAGCATTACGCCGATCACGAGAAACAGCGCGAATTGCACGAACACA
>DATEME010000652.1:0-4163 GCA_035275865.1 Candidatus Acidiferrales bacterium
CATGATGCCGGCGCGACCACGCCCGAGCATCTCACGCGCGCCGAACTCGAGCGCCTCATCCGCGCCGCAGGCCGCGTACCCGTGGAGCGCGACACGCTCTACAATCGCGTCGACCGCTCTGGCCCCGTGCCGGTCTCAAAGCCCGTTCGGCCGCGTCCCACCGATGGCTTCGTCCCCGAAACTTCGCTCACGTTAAACATCTGACGGAACTAATCCGGATTAGTCAAAAATCGCGTCATCCTGAGGGAGCGCGGGGCGGACCGAAGGACCCCTCTTGCTTTCAGTGGCCCAACCCCGAGGCTCCCGCCTCGGGACTTTGGCGCGAAGCGTACTGCGGTCACTCCCCCAGCTCCTCAACCATCCCCAAAATCTGCACCTGAAGCGTCCGCTCGCGCGGCCCATCCAGTTCCGCAAAAATCACCGATTGCCAATAGCCGAGTACCAGTGCCCCGTTTCGCACGGGCAAAGACAGCGTGTGTCCCAGCATCATCGCCCGCAAATGCGCATCCGCATTGTGCCGGTCGCAATCGGAGTGTTGCGGATCGTTGTGACGCCAGTAATCGAATCGGCCCACAATCTTCTCGAGCAACGACTTCATATCGTCCAGCAGCGCCTGCTGAAACTCATTGATGAATACAGCGCTGGTCGTATGCATGGTTTGTATCAGCGTAAGTCCTGATTTCACGCCTTGCTTGCGGATCACCTCGTTGATATCACGCGTGATGTTGATCAATTCGAGCCGCTCAAGTGTGCTGTAGGAGAGCGTCTGCAAATACATTCGTACTCCGGCAGGCGGCGCCGTCGCCAGATTGTTCGTAACATCCGTAGTGGCCATATTCCCTCTATGATCACCTCAACATTAGGGCTGCGGCCGGGTATGTACGTTGGATGCCCGGCGATACTCGGAGTTGCATCTCGAATACGCGAAGGAGCCAAGGCGTGCGGGTCGCGTTGCTACAAACGATTGAGGGAATACTTCTTAATCTTAATTAAGGTCGCGCGAGATCATGAATTTGAACGTCAGTTTATCGGCGCCATCTGTCACGCCCACCCCGACGCCCGCCTCGATAGAAATCACTTTGCCGCCGTGATCCATCGTGGCCCACACTTCGTGGAACTGCTCATTCGCCCTGAGGAAACGGTTGAAGCTGCCGAAATCGTCGTATTCTTCCGCCGCCGCTGCCCAACGCTCGTTGAAGTTGTAAGCGATCCGTCCCGCCGGCACGAATTCCAATCCGCCAAACCCTCCTCGGTAGTCGGTATCCATAATCGGGTTATAGATCAGATCCACTTTGCCGAGGTGCGCGCCCACAATCGGCCGGACTTCGGACGAAATCGTCCGCGATTCCCAATAGGAATAGTTCACGCTGAATTCAAAATTCACGCCGTACGCCAGTGTGTGCTTGTCCGCATTCGGCCGCACAAAGAGCTCGCGAATTTTAAATCCGTTGAGCGAACCGCCGCGCCCCTTCGAATACGCGCTGTACACCGGAAAGTACAGCCCCTGCTCCATCCATGGCCTTACTCCATAAGCCCACTCCAGCGCGCCGTTCACGGAATTATCCGGAATAATTCCGCCTGGATAGTCCGCCGTTTTTCGCCCGATCGGTGTGAAGTTGCTGTGCAGCATCACATTGAACTTGCCCTGCTCCGCGATAGCCGCGTCGTACACCTGAATTTCGTCCGTCTGCGCAAAGCAAGCGGCCGAAATTGCCGCCGCCGCAAACGCCATCGAAAACACACGAATCAGCACTCGTCGAATATTCATTTCAGGGAGTCGCGGCCCCCACGCCGCAGCACAAAACGCGCGTAATTGTACAACGACTTGCCGCAACCTCGAACTGTCTAGCTGCTCTTTTTCCTGAAAATCACGCGTGCGGATGCGCCTTATCGTACACAGCCATCAATTGCTCGATGCTCGCCTGCGTGTACCGCTGCGTCGTCGAAAGCGAGACGTGCCCCAGCAGCTCCTGAATCGCCCGCAGGTCGGCTCCATCCGCCAGCATGTGAGTCGCAAAGGCGTGCCGCAGCGAATGCGGATGCAGATTCCAATCGATGTTTGCAAGCCGTCCGTACTTGGCCACCATCGTGTGAACCGCCCTCGTTTGCAGCCGTCCGCCACGATGGTTCAGGAACACCGCTTCGTGGTCTGGCGTCGTTTTGGGGTCCCCAAGTATTTTGTTTCGCACCGGCCAATACGCCACGAGCGCACTCTCCGCTTTGCGGCCATAAGGAATCACGCGCTCCTTCGACCCCTTCCCGAGCACCCGCAGCATTCTGCCGTTCTGATCGATATCTTCCAAATTGAGCCCGGTCAGTTCGCTTACGCGCAGTCCGGATGCATACATCAATTCCAGAATGGCCCGGTCGCGCTTCAACATCAGCCGTGCCTCTTCTTCCTGACGCGGCGTCATCCGTCTTCTGCTGTTCGGTTGCGCGGGTGGACCGGCCAGCAATTGCTCCAGCAGCGTCGTCATCTCATCAACGGAAATCACCTTCGGCACGCGCTTTGGCAATCTCGGCATGCTCACCAACTTCGCCGGGTTCTGCTTGATCAATTCCTCGCGAATGCAATATTTAAAAAATGACCGCAGACTCACCAGCTTTCGTGCCACCGAAGACTTCTGCACGTTCCGGTCGTAGAGGTGCCCCACGAATTCCCGGATTACCCGATGATCGATCTGTTCAAGCGGAAGCGGCTTTTCGCCAGGAGGAGTAATGAACTCGAAGAACTGCTCGAGATCCGTCGCGTAACTCAGCATCGTGTGCCGCGAGCAATGTCGCTCGAAGTGCAGATACTTGATGAATCGTTCCAGCAGCGGAGGCAACCCCCAGTCCGGCTCTCTACTGGGAATTTGCGAGATCAAGGGAAGAGGCCCCGAACGAGTGTCGCGTCAGCCACCCTGCCGACCGCCAGCACGTACGTGCCGGTCCGCAAATACGTGCGGTGCTTCCTCATGGACTCGTAGCAATCCAGAAACGCCTTCCGCATCACGGCTTCCAGCCGCGCATTCACCTCTGACGCGGCCCAGAAGAAACTCTGCAAATCCTGCACCCACTCAAAATAACTCGCCGTCACGCCGCCCGCGTTTGTCAGCACATCCGGCAACACGGTAATGCCTCTCCGCGCCAGCACTTCATCCGCATGAGGCGTCGTCGGCCCGTTCGCAATTTCCGCCACAATCTTCGCCTTGATCTGGTCCGCATTATTCAACGTAATCACGGTCTCCAGCGCCGCCGGCACCAAAATGTCGCACTTCATCGTCAGCAAATCGTCGTTCGAAATCCGCGAAGTCCCCGGCATCCCAACCACAGTGCCGGCACGCTCCTTGTATCTCATCGCCTTCATCGGATCGATCCCGCGCGAATTGAACACTCCTCCGCGCGAATCGCTGATCGCCACCACGCGCGCCTTTTTCTCCGTAAAGAGCCGCGCCGCCGAAGCTCCGCCGTGCCCGAATCCCTGGATCGCCACGCTCGCGCCCCGCAGCGACATTTTCTTGATCTTGCAAGCCTCTTCCACCACCACCACGCACCCGCGTGCCGTCGCGTCATTCCGCCCTTCGCTTCCGCCGATTGAGAGCGGCTTCCCCGTCACCACGCCCAGCGTCGAATAGCCCTTGGTCATGGAATATGTATCCATGATCCACGCCATCGTCTGCGCATCGGTGTAAACGTCCGGCGCGGGGATGTCCTGTTCCGGCCCGATAATCGGCAGGATTTCAGACGTATAGCGCCGCGTCATGCGCTCGAGCTCTGCCTTGCTCATCCGCTTCGGATCGCAGATCACGCCGCCTTTGCCGCCGCCGTATGGAATATTCACGGCCGCCGTCTTCCACGTCATCCACGCAGCCAACGCGCGCACCTCGTCCACCGTCACATTGGGGTGATAACGGATTCCGCCCTTCGCAGGCCCGCGCGCCACGTTGTGCTGCACCCGATAGCCGGTGAACACCTTCACTTGCCCGTTATCCATCTTCGTCGGCACGGAAACTTCCAGCACGCGCCTCGGCGAACGCAAGATCTGGCGCAGTCCCTGGTCCAGCTTCAGGTACTCCGCCGCCATATCAAACTGAATCTGTGCAATCCGAAACGGATTCAGGTCCTCGCGCGGAGCGATCCGCGGTATTGGCTGGGGAACAGCAGCCGCCTTAGCGACCGTA
>DATEME010000653.1:0-1674 GCA_035275865.1 Candidatus Acidiferrales bacterium
GCATGGAATAGTCCGCTCCATAATCCGCCATGGAACGCTTGATGGAAATTGCGCACGGCCCAAAGCTCTTTCTTCAGCCAGCTCGACTCGATTTTCTTCTGATACGCCGAGAGCTTGGCCGCCGAAGTATCTCCGGCGCAGAGCGCTTCATATATCGTCTCAGCGGCGAGCATTCCGCTTTTAATCGCGGTGTGGATGCCTTTGAGTCGCTGTGAATTAAGCAGACTCGCACTGTCGCCGGCGATCAACCCGCCGTCCACATACGTACGCGGCATCGAATACCAGCCGCCGTAAGGCACGGTCTTTGCACCGTAACGCACGAGCTTTCCGCCATCGAGGACGCGCTTGATAAAAGGATGCGTCTTGAATTTCTGAAACGCTTCGTGCGGATCGAATAACGGATTAGCGTATTCAAGTCCAACGACAGTACCGACCGACACACGATTATCGCGAAGGCCATAGATCCAGCCGCCGCCATATTTGTCCGAGCCGTAGGGATAGCCAAGCGTGTGCGCCACGTAGCCCACGTCGATGCGGCCCGGCTGAACATCCCAAAGTTCTTTAATCCCGATGCCGTAAACTTGCGGGTTCAGGCCGTCGAGTTTCAGCCTGTTCACGAGATCTTTCGTGAGCGAACCGCGCGGCCCCTCTGCAAGAACCGTTACCTTCGCGCGCAACTCATATCCCGGCGTGAAATTGTCCTTGGGCTTGCCGTTTTTATCGACGCCCTTGTCTTCCGTAAGGACCCCGGCGATTCCGTTGCGCTCGTAGAGAAGTTCCCGGCCCGCGAATTGCGTGAAAAGATTGACGCCTTTCTTTTCGACAAGCCCTCCAAGCCATTTCACGAGCTTATTGAGCGAAATCACGTAATTGCCGTGATTGCGCAGCGGCGGAGGCGTGACCGGCAATTTGAAAGACCCGGTTTCGGTAAGGTAAAAGGCGGCATCGCCAGTGACGGGAGTATCAAGCGGCGCGCTTTTTTCGAAATCGGGCACGAGTTCGCGCAGTGCGCACGGATCGAGAATCGCGCCGGAAAGCTGATGCGCGCCCACTTCACGCGCTTTTTCTAGGACGTAAACATTTTCGGCGGAAAGCTCAGGCGATTTGCCCGCGGCTTTGTGCTGCTCGAAAAGACTGGCAAGGTGGAGCGCACAGGCGAGACCCGCAGGACCAGCTCCGACAATCAAAACGTCCGCTTCCAGAATTTCATGTTCGACGCTCACCGCGCCATCTTAGCAGAAGCACAGGGAGTCTCGTCTGGCGTCATACTGCGACTGTTGTTTCCGTGCAACTTCGGGACGTTCGGATCAATCAAAAATCACGGCTTCGGCAATCGACAACTCGCGGGAGCGCGCGATGCGCTTGATCTCTCGATATTCCGCATCGTTAAGAACTATCTGTAATCTCCTGCTCATGGTTAGTAGCTGTAGAAACCGCGGCCCGATTTGCGGCCCAGCTTTCCCTCAGCGACATACTTTTTCAGCAGTGGGCACGCGCGGTACTTTGCGTCGTTAAATCCCTTTTCGAGTACGCCCATAATGTCGACGCAAACGTCGAGCCCGATAAAATCCGCAAGCTCCAGCGGGCCCATCGGATGATTCATTCCGAGCTTCATCACGGCGTCGATGGCCTCAGGCGTCGCGACGCCTTCCATGACGGCGAACGCCGCTTCGT
>DATEME010000654.1:0-11793 GCA_035275865.1 Candidatus Acidiferrales bacterium
TGCCGGCATGAGTTTTCTCACAACCGAAAAGCTGCGCAAACTGAAATACGGCTCCGACATCGTTAATGTTGTGGCCGACGCCCGCCTCGAGCACGGCCCGGGGCTCGGCACATTCGCCTATGACGACGAAGGCGTTCCAGCGCAATGCATTCCGGTGATTTCGAATGGATTGTTCACGGGCTATCTAAGCAGCCGCGAAACTGCGTCCGCCATCGGCGAAAAGCGATCCGGCGGAACGGTACGCTGCGAAAGCTGGAACCGTCTCCCGATGATCCGCATGACAAATATCAGCATCAATCCCGGCACATGGAAATATGAGGATCTGGTCGCAGACACTGACGATGCAATCCTCATGGAGACGAATCGCTCCTGGTCTATCGACGACCGCCGGTATCATTTTCAGTTCTCGACGGAAATTGGCTGGGAGATCAAAGGCGGCAAGAAAGGCCGCATGATCAAGAATCCGAGCTACAGCGGCATCACGACCGAATTCTGGAATAGTTGCGATGCGATCTGCTCCCGCGATTACTGGACGCTTTGGGGCACGCCCAATTGCGGCAAAGGCCAGCCGATGCAAACCATGGGCACGGGTCATGGCGCTTCGCCCGCGCGCTTCCGCAACGTGAAAATCGGCGTCGCCTTTTCAAAATGACGATCAACTTTCAGGGTCTCAAATTGAATTTTCGTCATCCTGAAGCCCGCGAATTCAGAGGGCCGAGGGATCCCGCTTCTTCTCATGCAAGGACTACATTTCAGCAATGAGCCGCCCAGTCAAAATGTCCGAACTCGAACGCATCGCCGAGCGCGTGCTCAAAATCGCCAAAGGGGCGGGCATGGACGGAGCCGAGGTTGACGCCGGCGCAAACGTCGACGCACTCACGCGCTTCGCGAACAACGCGATTCACCAGAACGTTGCGGAGGAAACGCTCGCGATTTCGTTTCGTGCGGTGATTGATGGCCGCACGGCCCGCGCCACCACGAACAAGCTCGACGACGATTCGCTGCAGCGCGTTGTCGCCTCCGCGGTAAGCTTGGCAAAAAATCAGCCGAAGAATCCCGACCTTCTGCCTTTGCTTGGCAAACCGAAAAATCAAAAGGTCTCGCGCTTCTTTTCTTCAACCGCGGACACGACTCCTCAGGACCGCGCTAAAGCAGTAGCAAAAGTCTGCAAACTTGCCACAAAGCGCAAGCAAACGGCAGCTGGGATTTATGTGAGCGGCAGTTCGCAATCGCTGCTGGCGAATTCCAAAGGCCTCTTTGCGCGATACGAACAGACGCGCGCCGAGTTTTCGGTCACGATTCTGGAAAGCGATTCCTCGGGCTGGGCTAAGGCCAATGCGCCGGATATTCGCAAGATCGATCCGCTCGCCCTCGCTGAAAGCGCCAGCGAGAAGTCTGCGAAATCCCGCAAGCCTCGCGAGTTGCCGCCCGGGCATTACGTCACGATCCTCGAGCCCGCCGCCGTACTCGACCTCATGGGGTTTCTCTTTTTCGATTTCGGCGGCACGGCCGTCCTCGACGAACGCTCCTGCTTGACCGGCCGCATGGGGCAAAAGCTTTTCGGCGAAAACATCACGGTTTGGGACGATGCATATCATCCGCTGCAGACCGGGCATCCGTTCGACGGGGAAGGCGAGCCGCGCCAAAAGGTCCTTTTGATTGACCGCGGCGTTGCGAAAAATCTCGTCTACGCGCGTTCAACAGCCAAGAAGATGAAGGCGAAACCCACCGGTCACGGCTTTTCCCTGCCCAATGATTTCGGCGAGGCTCCGATGAACATTGTCTTCGCGGGCGGCGAGAAATCCGTCGACGAAATGGTCCGCTCCACCGAGCGCGGCGTGCTTGTCACTCGCCTGTGGTACATTCGCGAAGTCGATCCATACGCCAAAATCCTCACCGGCATGACGCGCGACGGCACATTCCTCGTGGAAAACGGCAAAGTTGCCGGGGGCGTCCGCAATTTCCGCTTCAATCAGAGCGTCATCGAAATGCTCGCGAACGTGGAGACGCTTGGCCCGGCCGTGCGCTCCGCGGGAGAAGAAGCCTTTGAAATGGTCGTGCCGGCAATGAAGGTCCGCGACTTTCATTTCAGCGAAGTCACGAAGTTCTAATACTCGCTAGTTGTGCCGGACGAAAAACTGCGTCTTGTTGATGTCTGTCGGCACGGCCACATCGAAGAACCCCACCATCATTTCATCGTAGGTTTGGTCGCCCCAATAGACAGTTGCGCCGGGATCTGGATTGTGCGGATTGTCTTTAGAATTGTCGTACCAGCCGACCGCTTGCAGTACGGTTCCGGCTCTTAACGGCATTGGCGTTGCAAGCCGGTAGCTAAGCTGCCAGTAAAAATTGTAATTCACGCGCAAGAGCGGCTCGATCGATCCGTCCGGCCTCAGGATGTTGTATTCAAACTTCTTTCCGCGCAGGTGCATGTGCGGGAAAAAACTGAGTAACAGCGCATCATTCGGCAGCGAACCGTGTACCTCGACGCGATAGTTCGGCACGCCCGGCGGAATTACAAACGTGCTGTTCGTCAGTTGCAGCGTCAGAACGCGTTTCGTTGGTGTGTGTTTCGCAAACACCATTCCAATCGCCGTTTGATCGATTGCAGCGTGGCCGTGCGTTGTGTAGTGCATCTGAAAAACGAGATCGCTACCTGCCGGGATGAATTTGGCCATGCCGGCGGGCCAGTTGTCGGGCGAACTTCCCGGCGCATAAACGAGCAATATTTCCGCCGTAGTGAAATGTGTATCGCGCCGCCCCTGCTCGTTTGTCATATCCGATGCGGTAAAAGGCACATTCTTCGGTGCGTCGCGTAGCCAAGCTGATCCCGGCGGCCGCACGTAGACCACGGCGTGGTGCACATTTTCACGGCTCGTTGGCCGAATCTCGCACTTCTGCAGCCACTTGCCTTCCTTAAATCCCGTCGGCACGATCTCGTAGGTGTATTCCACGTCGCCCGTCGCCGGAATCTGCACCGCCTTCGGCATCTGCGCAACGAGATCTGGCTTGGGAATATTCCATCTTTCGGCGAATTTCCGCGGAGGCGGCGCGTTCGAACTATTTCCCGCAGGCGCGCCCGCTGCAGCCCAATCGCTCAGCGTTTGAATTTGCGATGCTTTTAGCGACGGATCGTTGGCGAAATGGCCGATTTTGGGATCGGCGAACCACGGCGGCATCGTGTGTGCGTGGGCATCCGCCGCGATCGGCAGCGCAAAGGGCTTGGTTTCCTCATATGTCGTGAACGGCATCGGCGCGATTTCGCCCGCCCGATGACAGGATTGGCAGTGCTGCTGAAGGATCGGGAGAACGTCGCGGTAGAAGGTTGGCGCGTGGCGCGTGTTCGGCGCAGCGACGGGCGTCTCCAGCGGAACTATGGAGAACAACGCCGCGGCCGCCAAAGCGGACGTAAACACGGTTCGAATTTTCGTCGAAAGGTTCACGCGAACGTAGTTTCTCGCAAATTGTCGCACACGTGCCGCGTCGGTTGGCGCCGTGGGTTGAAAAACGTGCGAAATGCTATTGGGCGAATTGCAGGCTGGAGATGGTGCGGGCGATCACGTTCTCTTGAATCTGCACTAGATCGCTTTCGGCAATCGTCATTCCAAAAATCGTATAGAGTTCGCTGCCATGTGGAACGAACACGACCGTTCCAGACCAATCCTTCTGGTCAACGCTGCCGCGGAAACGCCGTTCGACGGCCTGAATACCTGACACGTTCATGTGCGATTCGCCTAGCGGGCGGAAATTATCCATCACGCTGCGCAGCCGTTGATCGGTCGCGTCGACGTCGCTCGCAATGGATTTTCCGGCAGGCGCTTCTCCGATGAGCAGATAAGTCGTCTGATCGTCTGTACCCATCGCCGCAATTGCCCCCGGCATGATCGTGCGCGCTCCTTCAATCACCTGCCAGTCCGGCGGCTTATACATGCGGAAGCGATAGGTCTCGTTAATGTACGTACTTCCGTCCACCTCTTCGCGAATAGGTGGAGGAGTCGCAGGAGCAGGAGGCGGCGCAGGAGCAGATGCGACGACAGGCGTCGGAGTGGGCGCCGCGACCTTCGGTCTTTCTTCTGCAACGGCAGCAGGCGCCGTACCAGCGGCTTTATCCGGCGTAGCGGATGCGGCAGGTTTTGGCGTGTTGCCAGCCGCTGCACCCGCGTCCGCCTTCTTCCCGCCGGGCATGCTCGAATTGGAAACGGTAATCGAGACGACTTGGTCCTTGCGCACCAGCGCAAAGCCATAGCTCGTCTGAACTTTGAAGGAATTGTCGTCAAAACCCACGATGGAGCCGCTGATCTTGCTTCCATCTTTGAGCTTCAACTCGTCCGCGCGCGCGGCCGCCAAAAATAGCAGCAGCGAAACGGCAATAAGGATGGTTCGCCTCATACCAGACCCCGTAGCCCGAGTATGGCCTCGCGTTTGCCTCACGACAAGCGAACTGAAAGCAGCGTTGTCGCTCTAGTACAGCCGCGTGTCCTGCGATATATTGCCTGCCATGCGATCACTTGTTTACATAGCGAAAGAACTGGTCCAGATGCAGGAACGCCCGAGGCCCACGGTTGGGCCGGGTGAAAAAGAAGTCCAGGTGGAGCTAAGCGGAATTTGCGGCTCGGACATGTCAGGTTTTCTCGGGCACAGTCCGCGGCGCAAACCTCCGCTTACGCTCGGCCACGAACTTGTCGGCCGCTTGACCGACGGCCGCCGCGTCGTTGCGAACCCGCTGATTTCCTGCGGAAAATGCGCTCGATGCCTTTCCGGGGCACAAAATCTTTGCGAAAACTGGCGCCTGCTGGGCCTCGATCGCACCGAAGGCTCGTTTGCGGAGTTTGTCGCCGTTCCGGAAGGCCAGCTTTACGAAATTCCGGACAATCTGCCCTCCGAGCGCGCCGTTTTGGCTGAGCCGCTGGCGAATGCCGTCCATGTTTTTCGGATAACAGCTCCGCTTCCGTTCTTCCGGCTGGCAATTGTCGGTGCGGGCACAATGGGCGCGTTAACGTATCTCGTCGCGCGTCAGATTGGCGCGAAAGACATTCTCACGCTTGACGTGAATCGCGAACGGCTCAGCGCGTTGAAGAAAATGGGCGTGGCGACGACCGTGAATGCGAGCGATTCCGCCGCGGTTAGCGAACTTCGAGCTTCGGGCAAAGCGGATTTCGACGTGGTGGTTGACGCCAGCGGCATCGCCGCCGCGCGCCAGATGGCCTTTGACCTATGTCGCGCGGGCGGACAGGTCGTGCTCCTCGGAATGGGCGACCAACGAAGCGAAGTCGATTTCGTCACGAGCATTCGCAAGGAACACCGAGTCGTAATGTCGTTTGCATACACGCCCGCTGATTTTCGGCGTGCCCTCACGCTGCTCATCTCCGGCGACGTCGACCTTGCGCCTTGGACCGAAAAACTGCCTCTCGAGCAAGGCCAGCGCGCTTTCGAGAAAATGACGCGCGCACCCGGCGCGACACTGAAGATGCTGCTTTCGGTTCAATAACGAAGCGTTACCGCAAGAGCCAAATCAGCGGAAGCAAGCCGACCAAGGCGAATCCGAAAAGCAACCCGAAGCTCTCGATTCCAGTTTTCCGGCTGCCAAAAGCGAACGCGTAGCAGGCCTTCGCGGCATTGTTGCTGGCCGTGGCGATTAAAATTGCGGCTGCGGCCAGCGTGAGCGTGGTCACGGCGCCAGCGGATTGGGTCAAACTCAGGACAAATGGATCGACGTCGCTGACCCCCATAACAGCAGCGAGGCCGAACAAGCCGCTCTGACCAAGATGAACAACGGCCCAGGCAGTCAGCACCACCATCACGACGAAAATTCCGCCAAATAGAAGTGCCGCCCATAGTTCCAGGGGATTGCGTGGCACATATGTCTTCTTGATTTCGATTGGCTGCTTGTCCGTGCGCCGCGTCCATAACCATCCGCCGGCCAGGCCGATCACCGCGAACGTAAGCAAAGGCGTTGCGATCCGCGCAAGCAGCGCGAAATCGAATATCGCGATTAGTATGACGAGCCGCAGGTACATCACCCCCGAGGCCATGAGGATGCTGCCGGCGAAGATGTGCGATTCGCCTTCAGTTTCCTTCGAGCGCTTGGCCAAGACCACCGTTGCAACCGTCGAGGAATAGGCGCCGCCGAGCAGAGCCGAAAGAATCATCCCGCCTTTGCCCTTTGTGAAAACCTGGAGCAGGTAGCTGCCGTAGGAGATCGCGCTCACGGCGACGACGATCAGCCACGTCTTAAACAGGTTGATTTTGTACGGCCCCAGATTTTCGTCGGGCACGATCGGCAGAATCACGACCGTGAGAAACAGGAATTTCGTGAATGTGAAGATTTCCTGCGCCGGGATTCGCCGCGAGAGGTCTTCGAGGAACGTTTTGAGCTCAAGAAGTAGAACGCTCAATATCCCAAGCGTTCCTGCGATCCAGAAATGGCCGAGCGAGACGAGCCCGCCGACCACATAGGTAGTCAGGCCGGAAATCTCGGTGGTGACGCCGACCGGGCCGCCGCTTTGCAGTTTGTGTTGATACGACAGCCACAAAAATGAAGCCACGACGGCGAAGCCGACGGCCAATGGCACGAGCTGCGGTCCCGAGACCAGCGCGAGAGCATAGCCAAGCAGGCCGAGCAGGGGATACGTGCGGATGCCGCCGAAGACATACTTGTCGACCGTCGCTTTGTGTTCTTCGCGTTCGAGCCCGATAAGAAACGAAAGAAAGAGCGTGAGGATAATCTTCGTCGCTTCGGACGGCAGAAAAAGCAGAGGGTTGGCGGCGTTCACGATGAGCCAAATGTTAGCACCGATGCGCCACGAATCGGCGACTGCCTGGGTCTCTGGTAACGGCGTTACCACCCACAACTGCGAATCGTCGATCTGCCCTGTTCTCGCGGAGCAATCGCCGGGATGCGCGAAATCCTATGCGAGCTCGGGCTTCTTTGCCCATCGCTTCAGCACCAGATGCGTTGGCAAATAGACGACGACCAGCATGAACATGAAAATTACGAGTATGTGCGTCGGCGCCGGCCCCCATTGCCGATGAAAGAAGGGATCGGCGAACGCATAATTCATGTTGAGCGCGGGATTCGTGAAACGCGAAGCCACAAAAGCCGCAAACGCAATTCCCAACTGCAAAAGCCAGCCGCGTCGATCGTATCCGTATCGCCACACACCCCACAAAAGCAATATCGGCACTGCAATATGAAACAGCGATAGCAGCCGCACCCACAGCGCATAGTGCCCGTCAAACATGTACTCCGCGCCGCCGAGAAGGTAACGCCCGAAGAGAATCTTGCACACGATATCGACGGTCCAGGTGGCGTCAATAAGAATAGCGGCGACGGCCTGGCTCGAAATCAGCAGTGCGCTATTGGAAATGAATCCAATGCACGTGAGGATGACTGCAATATCGCAAAAATGAAGGAAGTTGATCGCGCCCCAAGTATGCCAATACACGGGAAGCCACACCGCAAGCCAAACGATTAGGCCCCATCGGAGCGCCGCGGGGAATTTTTTCGATGCTGAAGCGTTCATGCCGCGCAGATGCTACCAAACCGCATTCGCACTGCAAAAAGAAAACGCCAGAGAGCGTCAATGCCCGCTAAGGCTAAAACCCGCCGCCACCGCCTCCGCCAAATCCGCCGCCCGAGCCGCCACCGCCGCCGAATCCCGACCCGCCCATTCCTCCTGAGCTTCGCGGAGCTGATGCCATTGCAGTCCCGGCTTGCATCGACATCATGTTCAGGTCGTTTACTAGCAGATACGGCGCGAATCCCGGCCCGTAGGATCCCTGAAACCACGACGGCGGCTGCATCGCGATTCCCGAGAATTGCTGCACCCATTTTTTGTCCACGCGCAGCGCCATCGCATATGCCAGATATTTCTCGAAAAGGTCGGGCGTCTTCACCATGCGTTCAATCTTGTCGCCTTCCACACGCCCCAGAAAATCCTCGAAGCCCAGAACTTTTTCGAGGGCTCGCTCGCCCTCTTCCGTATGGGCGGGCATAAACCATCCGAACGCGCAGATGATGGCGCCGACTGCAATTCCGGCGATGATCCACGCCAGTTTCGAGCTTTGCGTCGCGCCGGACAAAAAATTGCTGCCCGCGACGATCAAAAATCCGATGATTATGCCCGCAAAAATGTAGCCCTGCCGAACGCTATCCGGCGAGTGTGTGTAATAGCCGTCCGAGACAAGCGCGTTCATGATCGAGCTGCGAATGCTCGGCAGGTTGACGTAGAAATGATTCTGCATATCCGCCAGCGACACGGAATCTTGCAGGCCGCTCGATTCGATGTCCTGTCCCGTGGCGTTTGCCACCAGCGTGGCTATATTCCTGGCGAACGCTCTTCCCGCGAAGCCGGCAAGCGCCGCAGGGCCTGAGAAAAACATCCCGGCGAGCATTGCAGTTTCATGCGGACGCAGCACGCTCCATTCAGAAGGCTGCTTTTTCAAATGAAAGATGTAGTTGTTGTGATGGCCGAAATGAATCAACCCGTCCTGCTGTCGCTGCTCGATGGAGATGTAGCCTTTCACGGCGAGGTCAACCAGCGTTGCCGTGATATCCCGCATGTCCACCGAGTTATCGACGAGCGTGCCGCATTCGCCCGGCGTCAGCTTGTCAGGCGGCTCGTACTGCACGGCGATGGGATTGCGACGCGGATCGCGCCCGCGCGTCCACCAAATCCATATCATGATGCCGAGGGTGATGATCGGCAGAAAAAGCGGCCAGTTGCTGCGCAGAAACATCCAGATTTTCGTGGCCGCGCTCGGCGGAAAGACAAAGCCCTTATCAAATCCCACTACCGCCGTGAGCCCTTCGTGAAAACCGAGATCCCCGTTCGTCTGAATATCGACGCGATTCCCGTTGATCGCTACTTCCGCGTTTTGCGCACGGGAGCCATAAATGCCGGTGTACGCGATCGCGCGCAAGCCGCTCACGCCTTCAGGCAGCACGATATGCGCGGATGCGGACTGAATCGGATAATCCCATTCGTCGCCGGTCACGTTCCAGTAGAACTCGTCATGGTCCGAAAACGAAAAATTGATCGCATCCAGAACGCGATACCGGATCACCACCGTGCGCGTCGCATCCTCGGCGTTCGGCACCCAGATCTTGAATTCCGTATACCGCCCCGTGTCCGTTTGTTGGTATTTCAGCGAGTTCCCGGCATCGTCCGTAATGCCGGTCGGCTGCAGGAACAGCGTGTAGCCGAAGCCGGCGGGCGTCGTGTATTTCACGGGAATCTTGCGATAAATGCCGTTCCAAGAGCCCGTGAAGTGGACCTCGATACTTTCCGTCACGTCGATCGTGCCGTCTTTCGCTACGTCCACATGCTCATCAAAACTTTGGATTGTGAGCGTGCGCGCCTGCGCCGCCGCAGCGAAAAAGAAAGCCGCAGCGGCAAGCGAAAGCACACGGGCGAAAAGGCGTTGGCGCGAAAGCATCGGAGGGCGAGCGTCAGGATGCGGCGCTGCCGAAGCTCACCTTCGGCGCTTCGCGTTCGGCCGCGGCGCTGATTTCGAAGAATTCCCGCGGTTTGAAATTGAACATGCCGGCAAGGATGTTTGTGGGGAACTGCGCGATTTTGGTGTTGAAGTCGCGCACCACGGCGTTGTAATAGCGCCGCGCATTCTGAATGTTGTCTTCAAGCTGATTGAGTGTCTGCTGGAGTTGATTGAAACTCTCGACGGCTCGCAGCTGAGGATACGCTTCAGCCAGTGCGAAGACCTGCCGCAGCGCGCTGGTCAGCATCGACTCCGCACCCGCTTTCGCCGCGGGCCCGGTAGCGCTCATCGCGTTATTGCGAGCGGCGACCACGCCCTCCAGAGTGCTTTTCTCGTGCCCGGCATAGCCCTTCACCGTTTCGACCAGATTCGGTATCAGATCGTAACGGCGCTTCAGCTGAACGTCGATGTCGGACCATGCGTTGTCGCACTGGACCTTCAGCCGCACCAGCCCGTTGTACATGGCAATCGTGATTACAATCACGATGCCGATAATAATTAACGCGATCAGCATGCATTACCTCCGCTATCGCCTTATCGCCCTGAATCACGAGGCGAAAAATTGTGGTGTCTGTGCCTAGCATACGGGCCGCGCGCCCGTGTGTAAAGCAGCAGTGAACTGTTTGTTCGTATCCGCACTAGTTAATACGTAAGGCGCGAGATCGAAATTTCGCGGACGGAAAGCAAATGGCAGTTTCGCTGGCTTGGACTTGCATTTTAAGGTACGCTCTGCGCCTCTAAACGACGGACCTTTTCGATGCTTTTCAAAACGTTCAGTGCAGCCGTATTTGGGATCGACGCATATCTCGTCGAAGTAGAAGCCGATATAGGTCCGGGCTCGCAGGCAATCTTCAACGTCGTCGGACTCCCCGACAACGCCGTGCGCGAGAGCCGCGAACGCGTCCGTGCTGCGCTACGCAACTGCGGGTTCGATTATCCGTTTATGCAGACGATAACAGTGAACCTTGCCCCCGCTGACGTGCGCAAGGAAGGATCGGCCTTCGATCTGCCGATCGCGCTAGGCATACTCGGCTGCACCGGCGCGTTTTTCGGCAAAGTTCTCGACTCGCACATTTTCCTTGGCGAACTTTCCCTAGACGGCAGCATCCGCCCGGTTCGCGGCGCGCTGTCCGCCGCGTTAGCCGCACGCGAGCGCGGCATCCACAATCTCGTTGTCCCCGAAGCAAACGCTCGTGAAGCTGCCGTCGTTGAAGGAACGCGCGTCTTCGCCGTCAAAAGCCTACCCCAAGCCGTCGACCTGATGAACGCGCCGGAATCATTCCAGCCGGTCACCGTCGACACATCGCAAATGCTTGCGGATGCGAGCCAATACCCCGTGGACATGCGCGATGTCCGCGGGCAAATGGCGGCAAAGCGCGCCCTCGAAGTAGCCTGCGCCGGAAGCCACAACATTCTCTTGATCGGTCCTCCGGGCGCTGGAAAAACGATGCTCGCCAAGCGAATTCCCACCGTTTTACCCTCCATGACGATCGAAGAAGCCATCGAAACCACGCGTATTCACAGCGTGGCCGGTGTCCTTGAGGATTCACGCGGCCTGCTCGGCACGCGGCCGTTTCGTTCGCCGCACCATACGATCAGCGACGCGGGGCTCATTGGCGGCGGAGCGATCCCTCGCCCAGGCGAAGTTTCTCTCGGCCACAATGGCGTTCTATTTCTCGATGAATTGCCCGAATTCCAACGAAATGTGCTGGAAGTGATGCGCCAGCCGCTCGAAGACGGCTGCGTCACCATCGCCCGCGCCGCTCTTTCGGTGAATTTCCCCTCGCGTTTCATGCTCGCCGCCGCCATGAATCCTTGTCCCTGCGGATTTTTCGGCGATCCGACGCGCAACTGCACTTGCTCGCCGCCGCAAATCCAGCGCTACGTCGCGAAGATCTCGGGTCCGCTGCTCGACCGCATCGATATCCACATCGAAGTTCCGGCCGTGAAATACAAAGAACTGCGTGGAAGCGAAGAGATTGAGAGTTCGGCGGCCGTTCGCGAACGCGTGGTACGCGCGCGTTCCGTTCAAGTCGAACGTTACCGCAGTGAAAAAAACGTTTATGCGAATTCTCAAATGCCGCCAAAGCTCATCCGCAAGCACTGCGCCATCTCCGCCGAAGGCGAGACGCTTCTCGAAAACGCAATCGCGCGACTGGGCCTTTCCGCGCGCGCCCATGATCGCGTGCTGAAGGTTTCGCGTACTATCGCCGACCTCGAAGGCGCCGAATCGCTTGATCCCAAGCACTTGCGCGAGGCCATCCAATACCGCACCCTCGACCGCACCTACTGGGC
>DATEME010000655.1:0-4633 GCA_035275865.1 Candidatus Acidiferrales bacterium
CGAGACTCCCGACGCAGTGATATAGATCGCATACGGGCCCGACGGGCACACGCCGGACACCAGCGATGGCGCCACGAGCGTGCTGAGGTCGATCGGATTCGCATTGCTGGTCAGCATGCGATCCCGGGCCTCCTGCAAGCCTGCCTTGGCCGCAAAGAGAGCCTTCTGTTGGCCGCTGTAGTTTGCGTTGACGTTCGTCTCGCTGTTCGTCATCAAAATCATGCCCGCAGCCACGGCGGTCACCAGAAGCAGACCCGCGATGACGATCAGCAGTGCGACTCCACTTTCGGTTGACTTTTGCTTACCGTTCATTCGAGTACTCCTTGTATTCTCGCGAATCACTGGCAAGACACTTGCAGCCCGTTAACAGTGAGTCCCGTTGTCGACATCGAGCAATTTACGACTTGCACCCGCCCGCCGAAGTCGGCCTCAAGCTGCTGGCCCGTCTTGGGATCGATGGACTGGGGATTCGCAACTCTGACCCTGATCTGAATCGTACGGACCGTGGGGATCGTTGCGGCGTTACTATCGAAATCGATCGGAAGAGCGATCGAATTACCCGAGCCGTCGAACGCAGTGAAAATTGCGGAAGTATTCTTCACATTCTGAACTTCCGTGTTGTACGCAGACGACGTGAGATTGCTCTGGCCAGTTACCGCATCGCCGTCTACTTTGGTGACCTGTGCGCGCTCAAGACATGTTGAGCACGTGCCGCTTCCGTTCACCATGTAGCTGACGACCGAAACAGCGCCGGTGCCGTCCAAGTCACCCTGAAACTCCAATTGCGTTGAACTGACTTTCACGAGACCTACAGCCAATTTATGGTCGTTCGCCAACGTCCCTTGCCACGTCCCGGTTGAGACATCGAAATTCCGAACGTTGGGATATCCCATTTGCCGCGTATCGTTGTAGACGTGATCGACAAAATCCCGAGCCTGTTGGAAATCGTCGACTTTGCCCTGCTCCGCGGTCGCACGTTGCTGGACTTGATCGACCTGCGTGAGAATGGCGGCGAGAACGATCGTGACCATTGCAACCACGACCATCAGCTCAATGACTGAAAATCCGCTTCCCCGAGGTTTTCCCATGCCACGCCCTTGGGTTCTCATGTCAGTTGCCGTCATTTCCGACCACCGTCCGCAGATTGACGGCGCCCGCATTTATTTGGGCGGAGCCGCCTTCGGTATTCGCAAATTGAGCTGCCACAACGACATATTCTGCCTTCGACGACGGCAGCTTCTTAATGTTCCAACGAACGTCATACGTCGCGGTAATCGAGTTCGTCACATCGCAAACGGCGTATCTCATGGCATAGCCGGAGGTGACGGAACTGAAGCCCTGCGCGTAGTCAACTTTTCCAGTGCTGGTCAGGGTCGCACCAGAGCCGCCAGATGTGCCGGAGGTGTTGATCGTCGAAGAGTTCCCAGCACAGTCCGTTACCGTTACACTCGATACGGACCCACCCATCGGGATCGTGGAAATCTGGCCGATCACCATTTCGGCTACGGCGGCGCTTGTGCTGCTCTGCCGATTTCTCGTGTTCGTGCTAAGCGCGACAGACGCCAGCGCCATAGAGCCAACTAGGCCAACAGCCAACACGAGTATGGCGATCATCATCTCTATCAGCGACGTTCCGCGCTGTCGGTGAGCAACTTTGCACGATGGCTGCATATTTCAATCCTCCGCCTGGGTCGCCGTTGAGTCGTTTATCGCCAACTCGTCCCGTTGAAAACCCATACCTTGCTCCGCCCGGCGCCCGAGACGGATACTGCGGCCCAGTTGTTGTGCGTATCCGTGATGTAAAAAATTACCCCCTTTGGGCTCATATAGGCCCCTGAGGAGGTCACTGGAGCGCCGCGCCAGTTGAAATAGAGCGTGGTCCCTGCGGCTACGGCCGTAAATCCGGGGCTCAGCGCCGTCGGAACACTGCCGGCTGAACCGTTCGAGACGCCTGTCGAATACGCCACGCTGGGGTTGCCGGCCTGCCAGGTGGTGCCGTTCAGGCCAATAAAAGCGCCGGTTGCATTCGATCCCAGGCTGCCGGCAACGACGGGAATGCTCTTGTTTTGTTGCTCAGCGAGCATCCGTGTTTGTTGCACTAGGCCCGCCAAGCCATTGGCCGCTCCTCGCATCCGCGACGCGTAAACCACGTTCATCAGCTGCGGAATGGCGAAGGCAGTCAGAATGGCAGTAATAGATATGACTACGAGAAGTTCGATCATCGAGAAGCCGGAGCGGCCGAGTCGCCTCGTCCGGCTTGTTGGGCTTTTATGAATCATCATTCTTGTGCCTTGCCTGCGCTCTCATCGAGAACGAGTAGAACGGTCCGTTCCTCACTCTTATCGTTCTGGTCCCGCGTTCCCTTCAATTCAACGAGATTGAAAAGATCGGCGCAATAGACCGCGAGGACAGGTAACGAATTAGCGACAAGGCGCGGAGAGGCGGTTCTTAAGTTGAAAACAAGAAGGTTAGCCGCGTTGATTCGGAGATGTGAGTACCATCGCCCTAGTCAAAGGGGATCCGAAATCAAGGCGACGACAAACAGCGTTACTCGTCTGCGGGTTGTTCGTTGCCCTACGATCTTGGCGAAGAATTGAGGCGTCTGCCCGAGCGTTTACCGTCTACGTCTGTTCTCTACATCGGTAAATGGTGCACGCGAGTGGGAGTCGAAGCCGTCCGGGAAGCACCGTCAGCCGGAGAATAGCGTCCGAACATCAAACGCCACCTCAGCCCAGAGGCCTGCCTGAGGCGGGCCGAGGGTGGGCGCAGAGAAAGCCGGACGGGCCGTGTCATTTGATTGCGACGGGATGCGGAGTGCTTGATCCTTGCGGCGCGGCGAATTCGCGGATGTTTGGTTGGATGATCGGCAAGAGCGAGAAGAAGTCGTGCATGAAAAGGTCAGTTAGCGTGCCCATTTGATCTGGCGGGACTTTCGAGGCCCAAGCGGCGAGCCGCGTTCTCGAGAATGTGCCCTCCGGCGAATCGGAGCCTAGGCAGCGAAGAAAATTCGCGATGTAGCGCATTTCTGGTGTCGCATCGGCGGTTTTCGGCGCGCTTGCGATGGCCTTGGGCACTGCCACCGCGGATTCGGTGACGGGCGCGTCTGCGGATGACCAGATATCGATCAGCATGCGAAGCCGGCTAGTTCCGAGGACGACGACGGCCTCTTCGACTGTCGTGAGAGGCTCGTCCGGAGAGAGAACGAGCGAGACGCCGAGGCGGAGGACAAGATCTGCGAGTCCGCAGTGGCGGCGAATCTCGTCGCTGATGCTTGCAAGATCGATCGGCGCCGAGACCAGGAGATCAGTGAGGCGGTTGAGCCCTTCGTGGGCATGTCGGCGGCGGGACGAATAGGTTTTTTGTGAAGACTCGCTTGGATTAATTTTACGATCGGATGGACTGCGTGATGGGTCGTCGAGAGCTATCGGCATTTGCGTTCCCCTGCGCCAGAACTGGGTCATGAAATTTATCGGCCCCGTGGCGAGGGGCTTTAGGTGCCTTTATGCAGATATTGGCGCGATTCGAGTGCGTGCGGCCGCTGACATTTTCTGCTATGGCCGACGAAAAGTGGCGGTTGGAGCCGGTAGAAGAACTAAACATTTTTCCACCGCGGGCACCCACCACAGAGAGAAAAGGCGCGCCGAGAAAACCGACGGCGAGTACAATTGCGTTTGGGGGATGGAATGAAATTTTTGGGGATTTTGGCTTTGTTGCTGGCGGCGGGGGCCGTGGTGCTTGCGAGTGCCGCGAGAACGACGCCCATCTCGACGGAGATGCCGAAGATTACGGCCGTGCATGTGCCGGATGGAGGCATTCAGCCGCAAACAGCGATGGATCGCGAAGGCGTGTTGCACATGATCTACTTCGCAGGCGATCCGGCGGCGGGTGATGCGGAATATGTGGATCGCAAGCCGGGCGCATCCGATTTTTCGGCGCCGATTCGCGTAAACAGCCAGCCAGGCAGCGTGCTCGCCGTGGGAACGGTGCGCGGGCCGCAGATGGCATTGGGACGCGATGGCGAAGTTTTTGTCGTGTGGATGGGATCGAAGAAGGCGAAGCCGACCGGGCCGAAGGGCGCGGACCCGATTCTTTTTTCGCGGCTCGATGATTCGGGAAAGGCATTTGAGCCGCAGCGGAACCTGATGCAGTACGCGACGGGAATTAATGGCGGGCTATCGGTCGCGGCCGATCAAACGGGGAACGTTTACGCGATGTGGCACGCGATGGGAGCGACTCCCGGAGAGGACAACCGGCGCGTTTATGTAGCGCGTTCGACTGACAACGGGAAGACATTTGAGCGGGAGAATGCGGTGTCGCCTGCGCCGCTCGGTGCTTGCGGATGCTGCGGGATGCGCGGATTTGTGGACGATCGCGGGACGCTTTACATCCTGTATCGCGCGGCGGGAGAAAAGATACATCGCGATATGACGCTACTGGTTTCGACCGATCATGCGAAAACGTTTCGCTCGGCGAAGGTGGCGCCGTGGGAGCTGAATGCGTGTCCTATGAGCACGAACGACTTGAGCGAGGCGGACGGGCGCGTGTTTGCGGCGTGGGAGACGATGGGACAAGTTTATTTCGACGAGATCAATCCGCGGACGTTCGCGCTTTCGGCTGCGTTTTCCGCGCCGGG
>DATEME010000656.1:0-5118 GCA_035275865.1 Candidatus Acidiferrales bacterium
GGGATGTTGTCGTAGGGCCGAATTTTGGCGCCGCATTTTGGGCACGCGGATGCCGGCAGCACAATCGACTTGCCTTCCGGAATGCGCAGGATGCACACATTCAGAAAGCTGCCGATAAGCAGCCCAAGGAAAAAGACGCACGCACCAATCACGATGGGAGAAAGCACACTTCGACTGTGCCACATCGCGCCCAGGCCCTCAAGGCGCGGCCCCGCGCCCCGTGCCTGACTTCTAAACGAAACCCTCCCGCGCGCCGGGTTTTTCTTCGCGTCTCAGTGGCATAGCTCTTTTTTCTTTTTACCGTCTGTAAGCACAGCTGCAAACATTCAGTTACAATCGTGCTTTATTCCAATGAATCGCATTTGGAGGCCTCATAATGCCTTGTTCCGGTCTGTTCCGCACAATTGGCGTGTCCGCCGCACTGATCGCCGCTGGCGCCGCATCCGCTGCAGCACAGCAAGTTAAGACCGTCTTCGTCATCGCGCTCGAAAATCACAATTGGACGCAGCCCGGGAACGGCCCCTCGGCGCGCCTTCAGCAAATCTACAAGGATCCCGACGCGCCATTCCTCAACAGCCTCGTCGACGGTACCGCCTCAGCCACGGTTGATGGCAAGGAAGTGAATATTAGCCAGCAAGTCGCCTACGCCGCTGCGTATCACAACGCGCTGGCGACAGAGAGCGGAGACAACACCCATGTCCACCCGTCCGAGCCAAATTACATTTGGGCGGAAGCCGGCTCGAACTTCGGTGTCTTCAACGACAATGACCCCTATTCTCCAGAGGGACTGACGGTTCAGGACACAAATCAGCATTTGTGCGCGCTCTTGATGAAGGCGGGAAAGACTTGGAAGTCGTACCAGGAAGATATCGATCTTGCGCAAGATGCCGACGGCCAGCTCACGAACGTTCCGCTGCCGAAAGAACGGTGGACCGTGCCGCTTGCCAGCTTTGTCGGCGTGTTCGCCCCCGGCTCAACCAACACGTATAACGGCTCGGATCGCTACGCCTATGCGGCAAAACACAATCCTATGGCCTTCTTCGTGGATACGAACGGCGACGCCATCACGACCGTCACCAATCCGCTCGTCAGCCATTACGCGCCGCTGCAGCAACTCTTCGTCGATCTCAAGAATGACGATGTCGCCGACTACAACTGGATCACGCCCGATCTCTACAACGATATGCACACCGAGCTTCCCGGCGGCTACAAAGGACTCATGGGCGACGCGGCCAGAATAAAGCAGGGCGACGATTTTGTCCGCGCGATCGTTCCCATGATTATGGCTTCAAAGGCGTATCGAGACGGCGGAGCGATCGTCATCTGGTGCGACGAGACCGAGCCGGATCACTTCGGCGACAACGCTGACAATTTCGCGCACACGATTCCTGAAATTATCATCTCGCCCCTCGCGCATCCCAACGTTAACGGCCGTCCTTACGCGAGCCAGCTCAATCTCTCGCACTCTTCCGATCTGCGTACGTGGCAGGAAATTTTCCACGTGGGGCCGTATCTGCTCGATGCCGCGAACGTGCAGGACCTCTCGGATCTGTTCGCGCCCGACGCGATCCCTGCGAAGCCATAAACGCCATAGCAGCTCGCTGCTTGTGAATTGGATTTCCGTACGTTTTAGCAGCGGCCACCTTCAGGTGGGCGGCTTTTGGTCGTCAGGAAAGACGGGCGTCATCCTAAGGCTCGTCCGCGCAGTTGGCGAGCCGAAGGTTCTCTCTTGATTTTCCGTGTAGCTCCGCGCCGGCTCCTGCTCGGCCGAACGAAAGCGCCTTTCACTTACCGCAGCTGATCGCCTTCCGCCGCCAATTCCTCGCGGGCAATCTTCTGCAGCGCCACCGCAAACGCCGGTGACATCCCCAAATCATTCGCCGCCGTTTCTTTCGCTCCGAGCGACACAGGATCGACTCCCGTGACCTTCCCGAAAATCACGAGAGCCTCGAGGTAATAGCCTTCCGCGCTCGCGTGATATTGATCCCACGTCCACAAATCGACTTTCCCGAAATCGACGCCGTCAAACGGATTCGGATCGGCCACGCCCTCCTGCATTGCACGATTCCACGCCGTCCCGACGGGAATCACGCCCGCGAGCTCGGGAAATCCCTTCGCGGCCTCCGCGTTCGCCGCGGCTACATCCTCGGCCATTTGATAAATCGGCTTCCCGTACCAATGGCCCGTCGATTTGTACGTCTGATCGGCGCGCGACCACGTGCTTACCAAATAGACTTTCGTATCCGGATTTTCCGCCACCATCATCTTCGCCAAATCGTGGGCGCCCTTGATTTGATCCGCCGGATCTCCGGGATGCTGTTGGTCAAGCGTGCTATATCCCTGAAGCGTTACGACGTCCCATTTTCCCTTCAACTGAGCCTGCTCGTTCGTGTAATGCCACGTGAGCGATTTCCCGGGCGACGTCTCCAGCGAAACGTCATAGTCGAGCCCCGCCTCCGTCGTAAACGTCTTAAAAAGCGCTGGCACGCCTCCAAATCCGTCTTTATTCAGGTCGGTCACGCGCTCCGGATGGAATCTTTTCACCGGCGAGCGATCGCCAAACGTAAAGCTGTTCCCGACGAAAAGAATCGTCCGCGCAAACGCCGTCTGCGCGCCCACGGCAAACAGCAAAGCCGCAGCAATTGCTTGAGTCCTCCGTCGTAAATCGAAAGCAGAGCCGCGCGCAATCATGGAGAAACTCCTTTGATTGTTCAATTCCGTCTGGCAGGTATATCAAACGAACGGGCGGCTCGCAGCCTTTATTTTGTTCAAGGCGCGAACTCGTCCGCAGCGCTCATTCGTCAGTGGAATAGAACGGGAGTGGGTCAGTTCACGCGTCTCCGGAGCCTGTGTGGGCACACGTGCCGACGCAGGGCAAGGAGTGGCGAATCGTTCGCCACCCCTTGCCGAAAGCGCGGCTCAGAGCGATTGCCCCGCTTCCGGAGGCTTGCTACGCCGCAGCGGCGAGAGCGGGCTTCCTGTACTGATAATTCCCGAAGCCAAGCACCAGATAACCGATCGCGCTCAGCAGAAAGAGCAGCACAACGCCGAACACTGCGCTTTGCCCGAACGCCTTCGCGATGTCGATGGCCACAACAATCGCGATTGCGATGTTGACGAGGGGAACGAAGAACAGCAGCAGCCACCATCCGGGCCGGCCCGCAATCTGCAGCATTACGTACACGTTATAGAAGGGGATCAGCACCGCCCAGCCGGGCTGTCCTGCCTTCACAAACACCTTCCACATCCCCACGATACACACGACCGCAACTGCGAGCCAAAACAGCAACATCATGCCGCCGATTGCTGCCATTCCGCCGGCGAGCGCGTTCTGCGCGGCGTCATTCTGTAGGAGCAGGGCAGAAATGCTCATCATCGGAGTAACCTCCAAGTAAGCAAAATTTTGTTTCGGGGCCTAAATTTCGCGGAGTATATACCAATCGGCTCCGAAGATATCATCGTTTGGGCCCTCCGGCTTGCCCTGTGCGCGAAACGGCATTGCCGCCCAGCGCACCGGTTTCGGGCCGTAGACCGAAATCGCCAAAGCGCTTTGCCGAACCCTATAGCTCAGTTCTGCATGCCCCATGTGGTTTCGTTGGCTTTTCGCGGTCGCCTGTTTTTGCCTCTTGACAAACTAAACTAAACCGTTCAGTATTGCAGTTACAACAGACCGCCGTGCTTCAGGGAGGAGTCCGCTTGATTCGGGTAGAAAACCTTTCCAAGAAGTTCGACAAATTTGAAGCCGTAAAAAGCATTTCCTTTGACGTCGCCCAGGGCGAGATCTTTGCCTTTCTCGGCCCCAACGGCGCCGGCAAAACCACAACAATCAAAATGCTCACTACGCTGCTTCGGCCGACGAGCGGCAGCATCGAGCTCGACGGCCTTAATCCATGGACGCATCAAAAGCAGGCTCGGCAAAGCTTCGGCATCGTCTTTCAGGACCCGAGCCTCGATGCCGAGCAGACCGCCTACGAAAATATGGAACTCCACGGTGTCCTCTATCACGTTCCGCGCAAACTTCGCGGCGAACGCATCGAGTGCCTGCTGAAAACGTTCGAACTCTGGGAGCGCCGCGACGATTTCGTGAAGACGTTTTCCGGCGGCATGAAGCGCCGCCTCGAGATCGCACGCGGCTTCTTGCACACGCCGAAAATCCTGTTTCTCGATGAGCCGACGCTCGGCCTCGATCCGCAGAGCCGCAATCAACTTTGGACGCACGTGAAAAATCTCAACCAGTCCGAACGCACCACGGTCTTTCTCACCACGCATTACATGGACGAGGCCGACCGCGTGGCGCATCGCATCGCCATCATGGACCACGGTGCGATCGTCGCGCAGGGCACATCGGCGCAACTGAAGCGGCAGACCGGCGCCGATTCTCTCGAAAACGCATTTCTCGCGCTCACCGGCACATCGCTTCGCGACGAAGCCGCCAGTTCAGCCGACCGTATGCGCCAGTTCGCCGCCGCGTGGCGCGGCAATAGGAGATAACAGAATGGCTGCGATTTACGTCCTTTGGTTGCGCGAACTCAAGCGCTACGTCCGTTCGCGCGTGCAGATTGTCGTTTCGTTGGGCCAACCGGCGCTTTATCTGCTCGCGCTCGGCTACGGTTTCAGCCCGGTGTTCAAACGGGCCGGGGCGGGGAACTATCTCCAATTCATGGCGCCGGGCATCGTCGCGATGGCGGTGCTCTTCAGTTCGGTCTTTTCCGGCATCGCGATGCTCTGGGATCGTCAGTTCGGGTTTCTCAAAGAGACGCTCGTCGCTCCCGTGCCCCGTCTTTACATCATGATCGGTCGCACGCTTGGCGGTGCAACCGTGGCGATGATCCAGGGTGCACTCATCGTGATCATCTGCTTGATTGCGGGCTTCCGGCCGCGCTATTGGCTCGCGATTCCCGTGGGTTACGTTTTCGTGGCGATGATTGCCATTGTGTTCGCCGCGTTCGGAACGGCGCTCGGTTCGATCATCAACGACATGCAGGGCTTTCAACTCGTGATGAACTTTCTCGTATTGCCGATTTTCTTTCTCTCGGGCGCGCTCTATCCCTTGAACAATTTGCCGCGCGCGCTCACGTATATCACGCATGCCGATCCACTCTCGTACGGTGTCGACGG
>DATEME010000657.1:0-1870 GCA_035275865.1 Candidatus Acidiferrales bacterium
CGATTCAGACATGCAAGTTCATGGTATCCGAGGGAATTCGGATTACGAATCTCTCACCGGAGCTGATTGCGTGTCTCAAGGCGAGGCTCGGACAGCAATAGTCACCGAATTCTTCCCCAGCCCCATCATACAGAGCTTGAATCGTTTCGTGCCGCGCTGAACAGCCGCGGCGCTACGTTTAAATCTTGAATTCCCGCCTATGGGTGCGCGTCTTTCGCCGACGCAGTCATAAATTTGAAGACGGTGATTTCGTGGTAGCGCCGGCCCGGCCTTAGCTCTGTTGTGGGAAACTTAGGCTTATTTGGCGAATCCGGAAAATGCTGCGCTTCCATGCAGAACGCGGCATGCTGCCGATACACCGCGCCGCCTTTGCCGTGGATTGAGCCATCAAGTTGATTGCCAGTGTAAAACTGCAAGCCGGGCTGCGTGGTGAGGACTTCGAGGACGCGACCGGATTTCGGCTCGACGACCCTGGCCGCCAGTTCGAGCGAAGTGCCGTTGCGATTCAGCACGAAATTATGATCGTAGCCGCGGCCATACTTTAGTTGCTCGTCATCGGTATTGATGCGTTCGCCGATGGTGTGCGGCGTACGGAAATCAAAGGGCGTGCCCGCGACGGGGCGCAGTTCGCCTGTGGGAATCAGGGTCTTATCTACCGGAGTGTAGCGGTCGGCGTCGATCGTGACGATGTGGCCGAGAATGTCGCCGACGCCTTGTCCCGCCAGATTGAAATAGGAGTGATTCGTGAGATTAAGGACGGTGTCTTTGTCCGTGGTCGCGTTGTAGTCGATCCGCAGTTCATTATTCACGGTGAGCGTGTAGATTACGGTGACCGACAAATTTCCGGGATAGCCTTCCTCGCCGTTTTTGCTCAGATACGTCAGCTGCAGACTGTTATTGCCGATCGGTTTTGCAGTCCAAACGACTTTGTCGAGGCCGTGCAAGCCGCCGTGAAGGCTGTTTGGGCCGTCGTTCTTGTCGAGTGTGTAATGAACGCCGTCGAGCGTGAAGGCGGCATTGCCGATGCGATTTGCGTAACGGCCGATCAGCGCTCCGAAGAAGGGAGGAGGCGGTTGGCTGACGTACCCATCGAGGCTGTCAAAACCGGCGACAACGTCAGCGAATTTGCCTCTGCGGTCGGGCACCTTCAGCGAGACGAGAATTCCTCCGTAGGTGATGATTCGAGCTTCCATGCCGCGGGCGTTGGTGAGCGAGTAGATGTCAACCGGCTGGCCCTGCGGAGTCTTGCCCCACGGTTGGTGCGTAAGTTTCGGGCCTCGAGACGGCGCATTCTGCGCCGCACAAGCGCCGGGGACCGCGACCACAATGGCAAAAATCGCGATCAGAATTTTTCGTAGATGCATGCGTTCTCCCTTACCATCGATGGATGCGGTGGTCATGATACTGGTTCAGCGGGTTCTGAAGGCACTGTCTTTATCACCCTGTTTCCGTGGCGACTGCATCAGCTGCGCTGCAAATTTGTGGCGCGCCTACGGCGCTAAGGAGTCTATCCCACGGTTGGCAGAGGCACAGTCCTGGCTGCCCCCTTTCGTGTAAAAGGCTGACCCCGGCATAATTTGAATTTTCATCGTATCAGCGCTTTCGCTGGCCGTAATAAGCAGCGTCGCCGTGCTTACGGTAGAAATGCTTGTCCAGGAGAGCGCGCGAAATCCGCTCCGCCTCCGGATTGGCCATTGTAGTGCAGAGGGCGAGGTGCGCGACTTCTTCCAGGATGCCGGCGTGATACGCGGCCTCTGCAACGGTTTCTCCCCATGTGAACGGCGCGTGCGAGGCAACCAGCACGGCGGGCACCGATTGCGGATCGAGACCCTGGAAGCGCCGGACGATCGACCGGCCCGTATTCGCCTCG
>DATEME010000658.1:0-2325 GCA_035275865.1 Candidatus Acidiferrales bacterium
TAGAATGTCAGCCATCTTCCGGAAAGGATGTGCCATGTCTTCGTTGACCCGCTTCTTTTTCGCTCCCGCGACCGGCAATCCCGCAATCTTTCTGATTCGCCTCGCCGTCGGCTTGATCTTTTTCACACAGGGCATCTTGAAATTCACCGACCCCGCGATGGGCATCAACCGGTTCACGCGCATCGGCTTTTCTCACCCGGGATTCACCGCGCACTTTGTCGGCACGTTCGAAATCGTCTGCGGCCTGCTCGTTCTTCTTGGTCTCTGGACGCGCGCCGCCGCCGTTCCCCTGCTCATTGTGATCCTCACGGCAATCGCCACAACAAAAATCCCCGAGCTTTCGCGAGCCAACCAGGGCTTTTGGTTCATGGTCAGCGACGCCCGCACGGACTTCGCCATGCTCTGCTCACTGCTTTTCCTGATCATTGCGGGTGCAGGCGCCTGCTCGATTGACGGCAGTCGCGGCAAGAGGGGCAGCGCTTAGCAAACTGTTTCCAGGAAGAGTGACATTTCAAATCGATTCTGTCGGTCAGATTGAGATACAGCTTTTGAAGGACTAGTCGAGAGCGCTATAACGCACCCAGCAAAACGTAGCTGCCCCAGATCATCAATGCGGCGCCCGCGACCCGGCTCAATCTGAGCCTGACCGGCGCTAGCTTTTCAAGCAGCACAAAGGTGGCGATTGCCGCCACCCATAGCAGGTTCATCACGCCCGCCACGAACAGCAGCGCCATCAATGCCCAGCAGCAGCCGATGCAAAAGGCTCCGTGCAGTAATCCCATGCGCAGCGCGCCGGCGGAGCCTTCGCGCCAGTGAAGAGTCAGAAAAGCCAACGGTGAATGGCAATGCCCGAGACATGAATTCTTGAACGGAAGCCACTGATAAATCCCCGCAATCAGCAGAATCGCGCCGCCGAGAACCGCAGACCGCGCCGCCATCGCCGGCGTAAGCAGCGCTGCCCGATGAAGAGACACTTGCAAGCCGGCTGCCAAGGCGCTGAACGCTGTCCACGCCAACAAATAACCTGCAACGAAAAACAGACTATTCTGACGCGTGAAGCGGTCGCCGCGCCGCCGGTAAACTCCCAGCACAAGCAGAATCGTCGGCGCAGCAGATGGCAGCATCATCGCCACCATCATCACGGCCCACATCGCGAAAAGCGAGACGAAGGTGCTGCTGCCTGTCATATCCATCCCCGGCATATCCATCGGCATGGACATTTGAGCCATCGACTGCATATTCGCGGCCATTACCGCAAGATACTGCCACGAAATCGCAACGATTGCGGCGAGCGCGAGCAAAATGATCAGCCTGTCGCGCATCAGCAGTTTTTCGATACGCGACGAGCCGTTCGAAACGGGCCGTGTGAAATCGCTGGCCATCGATCAGGCCTGGTTCGTCCAATTCACTTCCGCGGCCGCGGCATACCGCCCCGGCCATTCCAGCTTGAAGCTTCCCTGCTCGGCGCGCATTGCCGCCGTCGTGCATACATTCCCGTCATTCCAGAAAAATCCGCCTTTCGGGTACACGATATGCACTTCCTTCTCTTTGCCGGAAACAGGATCGAGCAAGGGAGTAAAGCGCAACTCCACGGATCCCGGCACGCGCACCTCCGAATGCACGCCATTCACGCGCATTTCAATCGGCTTGCGAAACGGTCCTTCGAACCGCTCCACGGTTCCGGCCAGCGCCTCCCATGGCATGCCGCCCATTTTCCCCGAAAGAATGGCCGCAAACGCGCCGATCTGCTCGTCGCTCGCTTTCTCATCGACAAACAATATGACGTGCCCGTGCCCTTGATGAATCGCTCCCGGATATTTCAGAGCAACGACCGCGCGAAATCCGTTGAGCGACACGTTTCCGAATCGGCCGTCTTTCACCTCATAGCCGATGATGAAATCGCACATGCCCTCATTCGGAAAACCGCCGAACTGGCAGTTGCATCCATGATGACAACTGCATGCTTCCAGGCTCATGGCCTTCACGCGATATGCAACTTTCGCATTTGTGGTTTGCACGCTCGACATTGTTGTTGCCTCCTAAGTGGGAAAAGGAAAGAACACGAATTGTCTGCATGATATGCGCGTCCGCCGCAGGCGTCAATCGTTGGCAATGCACGGGCGCGGTCAGTGCAGACCGGAAATTTGAAATTTCACAGGGTTCAGAGCGCCGCAGGAGCGTTTTTAACTCAGTCATGTCGCAGCGCCACCATGGGATCCACTTGCATCGCTCGTCGCGCCGGAACGTAGCAAGCCACCAACGCCACGGCGCACAACAGAATCGCTACGCTCGAAAACGTAAGCGCATCCGTGCTCGTCACGCCTA
>DATEME010000659.1:0-1169 GCA_035275865.1 Candidatus Acidiferrales bacterium
AGACAGGCGCGATTTGGCCACAACTTGGCGAACGCGCTCGATGAGGGTTGTGGGGCTGAACGTCTCCTTCCGCAGGACCATCTCAATTCCGGAATTCAGCCGCGCATGATCCTCGACCGTAAGGTCGCGCGCAGTGACGACAATGATAGGGATTTGGTTCCAGACCGGATGCTTTTGCATCTCTGCTACGAGCTGAAATCCGTCCATCTCTGGCATCATCAGATCGAGAATGATGACGTCCGGAATGCATTCCCTGAGCTGGTCGAGGGCGACACGCCCATTCTCGGCCTCGATCAGCAGCCATGTCTGGGGTCCCAGCCAGGAGCGAATGCGCTCTCGCTGCATTGCGTCATCCTCGACGACCAAGACCCGGGTTGGTCCGGAAGGCGCTCTGTATTTCGCAATCAGATCCACCAACTTCTCGCGGTCGATCGGCTTCGTGAGATACCCAACGGCCCCCAGCGTCATGCCATGCCGCCGCTCGTCTACGATCGTCGCCATGACGGTCGGAATGTCTGCAAGCTCCGGGTCGCCGCGTAGCGCCGCCAGAACCGTCCAGCCGTCGATATCGGGCATTATAACGTCCAGCGTGATAGCGATCGGGTGATACTCCTTGGCGCGTTTGAGGCCTTCGCGTCCACCCGCCGCGGTGATCACGGTGAAACCCGCCTGACGTAGGTAGTCCGCAATCAGATCGCGCGCTGTCGCGTCATCATCAATCACTAATATGCAATTACGCATGGCCACTTCGCCGGGCGGGGTCGCAGGCTCGTCAGCGGTACGGCCGGCAGCGAACGGTAAGCGGACCGTAAATGTCGATCCTTTGCCGGGTTCGCTCGCTGCCGTCACGTCGCCTCCCATCACTTGACAAAGTCGGCGCGTGATCGCCAGGCCGAGCCCGGTGCCGCCATACTGCCGTGCGGTCGAGGAATCAGCCTGGGTAAATTCCTCGAACAGACGGGACATCTCCTCCGCCGTCATGCCAATGCCTGTGTCAATCACCGCGATCTCGACAAACTGCCGCCCCTCATGCAAGGCCGTCGTGACTTGCAGCTTGATGTTACCCGCCTCAGTAAACTTGCAGGCATTGCTCAAGAGATTCAGAATAATTTGCCGCAGCCGCATCGCATCGGCTTCGATCGGTGGAAGATCAGGTGGGCATTCGACGG
>DATEME010000660.1:0-3114 GCA_035275865.1 Candidatus Acidiferrales bacterium
CCCGTGCCGCCGCGCGATGTATCCACGCAAGGCGCGTTCGCCGTAAAAACCGGCAACAATCAGCGCGATCGCACTTGCCGACATCGCAGCCCAGCGCGCATAGCGTGCCGCTTCCTGATTTCTCAATCGGATTTCCCTTCATTACTTAGATGCGCGAAGACACCATTCCGGCGAACCATGTCTCTCGGCGAGTATAGGTGACGCCACACCCGCGAACAATATCGCAGCGGGCAGAACGGCCACTTTCGAAATTTCAGGCCGTGAACATCGACCTCGCACATCATGTGCCGAAAGCACTCGGTATCGTTTTGGGTGTAAGTCCTGTGAAATCCCGTAACCGGATATCTACGGTCCTAGCTGCGGAATTTCTCTTGACTCGCAAAACTACATCGTAGTAATTTACCGACTACAAAGTAGTAGAGGAGATCTCGTGCCCCAACCCAAACTGAGCAAACTCGAGCTTCGAATTCTGGAAGCCCTCTGGACTCGCGGCAGCGCTTCCATCCGGGAGATTCAGGAAGCATTTCCCGAACCGCGTCCTGCCTACACGACGGTCCAGACGATTGTTTACCGGATGGAAGGAAAGCGTACCCTGCGCCGCGTCCGCAAGATCGGCAAGGCCGATATCTTCGAGCCGCTCGTGGCTCGCGAAGTCACGCGAAGCCGGGTGCTGGACGAGGTCCTGAGTTTCTTCGGCGGTCAGGCGGCGCCGATGATGGCCCAACTGGCGGACGCCGGGAAACTGACGCCGGACGACATTGGCGAACTGGAGAGAACGATCAAAAAGCTGAAGGCGCAGCGGAGGCAGGAAGGAAAGGGTGGGCCCAAATGACGCAGGCACTCGCTGGACATCTCTGGCAATCGACGCTCTTCGCCCTCGCGGCGGGTCTGATGACTGCGGCGTTTCGCGGCAATCGCGCTCAGATTCGTTACTGGTTGTGGCTGAGCGCATCGCTCAAATTCCTTGTGCCATTCGCTTTGCTGTTGAACCTGGGAAGCTATTTGGAAACGTGGATACCTGCCGCCCGTCAGGTTGCAAGCCAGATCACTCCGGCGGTCTCCTGGACGGTCGAAGAATTCAGTGTGCCATCGTTGTCCGGAACTTTGCCTCAACCGACGACGGCGACTGCGGCAACAAGCGCCATTGAATGGATTCCCATTGCCCTCCTCGCGCTCTGGCTCGGCGGATTCGCAACGGTGGCATTCATCCGGTTTCGGAGCTGGCTCAGGATCCGCGCGGCAATCCGCGCCAGCGCGGCATTTGGCATTTCCGAGACGGGCATTTCCGAGGGGGTAGAGATTCGTGTGTCTCCATGCCATGTGGGGCCGGCTGTAGTGGGGATCTTGCGTCCTGTCCTCTTGTTCCCCGAAGGAATTGCGGAGCGGCTGACGCCATCGGAGCTGGAAACGGTTCTCGCGCACGAACTCTGCCATGTCCGCCGTCGCGACAATCTCTTCGCCGCGATTCACTTGATCGTCGAAGCGGTCTTCTGGTTCCATCCGCTCGTCTGGTGGATCAGCGCGCGTCTCGTTGAAGAGCGCGAGCAAGCCTGTGACGAAGAAGTGTTGAGCCGGGGCGGCCACCCCGAAATCTACGCCGACGCGATTCTCAACGTCTGCAAGTTCTATGTGCAATCGCCGCTCATATTTGCATCCGGAGTATCCGGCGCCAGCATCCGGCGAAGAATTGAGGCCATCATGTTAAACCGCTTCGAACAGTTGAGTCGCGCAAAGAAGCTTCTGCTGGCAGGCGCCGGAGCGGCAGCACTGGTTGGTCCGGTGGTAATCGGATTGCTGATCGGAGCCGGAAACGTTACGGTGATCCAGGCTCAGTCGGCGGTATCGTCAGGACAGAAATTCGAAGTCGCTGCCATCCACCCTTGCGATCGGAACGCACCCGCGCCCGGCCTCCGCGAAATGGGCGGCTTGGGAGAGACTGGGCCGTCACCCAACCTGGTGATCAAAAAATGCGTCACGGTAATGTCCCTCCTCAAAGATGCTTACATCATCTTTGCGAACGGTCAGGACCGGGCGTTTGGAATTCAGGCTCCTCCGATCGAGGGAGCTCCGGCCTGGATCTCTTCAGACCGTTACACGGTCGAGGCGAAAGCGGACGGCACTCCGGGCCAGCCGATGATGCTCGGGCCCATGATGCAGTCGCTGCTCGAAGACAGGTTCCACCTGAAACTCCATCGCGAGACCAGAAGCGGCCCGGCGTATGAGCTGACAGTGGCCAAAGGGGGCCCCAAATTAAACGAAAACCATGGCAGTTGCGCATATGATGTGCCGCCTGCAGCCGTTCCTCGCGATCCCAACACAGGCGCTCCGCTTCCCGGCTTTGCGCCTCGCGGTCACGCGTCCACGCCAGGCCCAGGGCAGCCCTGCCATTTCATCTTCTTCTTAAACAACGGACCGAATCGGCTTCTCGTAATGCGGGGGATGACCCTCGACGAGTTTTCCGGATGGCTGTTCAGCGTTACAGGCCGCACGATCGTCAATAAGACGGGGCTCACAGGCAAGTTCGATATTCGCCTGGAATATTTGCCCGATCAGCCTATAGCTCCAACCCCCTTCGGCGGCGACTCCAATGAGTCCGCGAATATTCAGCCTGAAGCGACGCTGTTAACGGCGATCCAGCAACAGCTCGGACTGAAACTCGTATCGGTCCATGGCACTCGCCAGATCATCGTCATCGATCACATCGAGAGGCCCTCCGGGAACTAATGCCCTGTTCCCTTCACCTTGTTCCCTTCACTGGCGCACCTCTGGCAATCGACATTGTTCGCCATTCCTGGCGGCGCATTTAGGTTTCGCGAGACTAGCTTGCTCGCCGGGGCAGCGGTCATCTTGCCGCTGCCTTTGCTTTGCCTTTATGTGGTAGCGCCGCCAAGGATGGCGGCGCTCTTGCCCTTGCCTTTGTTTTCCCTGGGAACGCCAATCTCCCGATTGGCCTTTTGCTGTCGCCTTTGACTTCGTAGCGGCGCCCTCGCCTTGTAGGGCGGCAGCCTTTGGTCTTGATTTCGCGCTTGCCGTTGTAGCGGCCGCCGTTGCCCGTGTATTTTGCGGGCGTTTCTCGGTGGGCGCCTCGCCTTTGTTTTTTGTTTTCGTGAATCT
>DATEME010000661.1:0-1134 GCA_035275865.1 Candidatus Acidiferrales bacterium
AGACGGCAAGGGCCCTTGATATCGAAGTACCTGCCAAGTTGCTGGCTTTGGCCGACGAGGTGATTGAATGATAAAGCGGCGCGAGTTCATCACGCTGCTCGGCGGCGCGGCCGCTTGGCCGCTGGCGGCGCGGGCGCAGTACGAAAGCCCTTGGAGCGATACCTCGATTGTCAGCGGCCGGCTTGTCTGTCCGACATAGCCCGCATCGTCCCTGCGAACATACGTTACCTGCACGTTGCTGCTTGTGATCTGCGGTTGCGGCGCCATGCGCTGCATTGCTTGCACAACGGCCGTGAAGCTCGCGGCGCTGTAGCCGTAGTCAGTCCCGCAATCGCCAGCAACGCAAACGGCTGTTGCGGACGTACACACTCCCGGAACGCTGGCGCAATTCTTTCCCAGATAAGGCGAGCCGCTGGCGTCCTCATATGCGATGCCCGTGGCCGCTGGCGCTAACACCGTCCCGAGCCGCGCCCCTGCGGCTGTGGCTTTGTCCGCGAGCGCGCGATCGTAGAGCATAAGACTCGCGTCAATCCCCCCAAAGACTCGCGTCAATCCCCCAAGCAAGACAATCTTCATAGCAGATTCACCGAAGGCGCATCGGAACTCGAGAAAGGCCGGAGCACATTCGTATTGAATTGTCTTGGCTTTCTCGCTCAGTTCCAAGTTCCGGCGCATCCTCTCTGCACCATGTGCCAAAAAAGTTCCTCGGAACGTCTTCGGGCTTACTTAGCTTGTCTTCATGACCAATGGGGTATGGCCCCATATCAGGCGTGGCTACGAAAGCAGAAGACATTCGCACAATTGTCGGCTCGCACCAGACAAGGGAAGGAAACGCAGTAGACCTGGCTTTGAGCCGACCGAGGCGGCATGGGGAGAAGAGACGATCTGCATGATGAGACTCAAGGTCGTCGAGCCTCATCGGAAAGAGCGAGGGCATTCCAATGGTCGATATCACGATTGGCGCAGCTGGAACCATCCCACCCGCCGAAGTGAAAGACGTAGAACTCTATCATCCGAAGAGCTGGGTGACGAAATACGTCTTTTGCCAGGACGCCAAAGTCATCGCCATCCAGTATTCGATCACTGCGCTCTCGATTGGATTGGTGGCTCTGGTGTTGTCGTGGCTGATACGGC
>DATEME010000662.1:0-8523 GCA_035275865.1 Candidatus Acidiferrales bacterium
GACGAGAACATTGGGAATCGCGTATTCGAAATCGGAAAGTCCTTCGACGGCAACTCCATCGGGTCTATTGCCGCCCCCGCCGAAGCTGGTGTCTTCGGCAGTCCCATTGCCGAACGAGGGGCACGCCATGTTCGCAAGGAGAGCACTCGGCCAGCCATCCGCGTCAAGTGCGCCGCTGAATTTCACGTACGCAGCGGGACGGTACGTATCGTGCTGCATGTCGTCTTCGCGGGTCCACGTGAGCTTCACAGGCGTGCCGGGAACGGCCTTCGCCACCTCCACAGTTTCCCGAACGTAATCCACACCGCCGCGGCGGCCGAATCCGCCGCCCATATACATTGTATTGATCGCGACTTTTTCCGGCGGCAACCCGGTGGTTTGCGCGGCCACTGCGCGCGATCCGGTTTGCATCTGCGTGGAGGCCCACACTTCGCAATTATCGGCGCGCACCACGGCCGTGCAATTCAGCGGCTCCATCGTGGAGTGCGCGAGATACGGCACTTCGTAAACGGCTTCGACTTTTTTCGCCGCCGACGAGAGCGCTTGTTTAGCATCGCCTTCTGTTTTTGCGACAAGGCCTTCCTGTTGCGCGCGCTCGGCGAAAAGCAGGCTGATCTTCGCGCTCGTCTGCTCCGCGTTCGGGCCCTCGTCCCACTTAATTTCCAGCGCCTTACGCCCTTGCATCGCATTCCAAGTATTGTCGGCGATCACGGCAACACCGTTCGAAATCTGCACCACGTTCTTCACGCCGCGAACGGCCTTGGCCTTCGTGGCATCGAAACTAGCCACTTTGCCGCCAAACACAGGGCAGCGCGCGACCACTGCGTACACGAGCCCGTCCGGCCGAGCATCGATGCCGAATTTCGCGCGGCCGCAAACTTTGTCGTGCGTATCGAGGCGCTTTACAGGCTGGCCGATGAATTTGTATTGCTTCGCATCTTTCAGAGGAACGCCCGACGGAACCGGCAAAGCGGCAGCGGCCTGCGACAAGCTGCCATAGCTGAGACGGCCGGCAGGTCCAGTGACGTTACCGTTGTCCGTGCCGAGCTTCGACTTATCGACGCCCCATTTTTGCGCAGCAGCTTCAATCAACATCGCTCGCGCTGTGGCCCCAACGGTGCGCATCGGCATCCACGTCGAGCGAATGCTGGAACTGCCGTACACGCCCTGGTTCCCATAGATCGGATCGACGGGCGCAAACTGCGTGCGAATCTTTTCCCAATCGCAATCGAGTTCCTCGGCAAGCAGCATCGAGAGTGACGTCACGGTTCCCTGCCCCATCTCGCCCTTAACGATCTCGAACGTGATCGTGTCGTCCGGTGCGATGTGCAGGTAGGCGCTTGGATGCGGCTCAGATTGCCCGCGGCCTCGTGCAAATTGAGCGGCGCGAACGACGCCCTCCGGCCACGTGACGCTGAGGCAAAGACCAGCGGCGCCAACCGCACTGGTCCGCAAGAAGCTTCGACGGCTTAACATTGTGGCGGTGCTCATGCCCGTCCTCCTTGCGTCTTCAGCTCGGCGGCTCGATGGATCGCTTTCCTGATTTCCTGATACGTGCCGCAACGGCAGATATTTCCCATCATCAGCTCATCGATATCGGCGTCCGTCGGGTTGGGAATTTTTTCAAGAAGGCTGGCGACGCTCATGATCTGGCCCGACTGGCAATACCCGCACTGCGGAACGTCGAGTTCGATCCACGCCCGCTGCACCGGATGCGTTACTTCCGGCGAAAGCCCTTCAATTGTCGTGACGGATTTGCCCTGGATCATCGCGATCGTTGTGATGCACGAGCGCGCCGCGACTCCGTTGACGTGCACCGTGCATGCGCCGCAGAGCGACATGCCGCAGCCGAATTTCGTGCCGGTCATGCCGAGCGTGTCGCGCAAGACCCACAGCAGCGGCATATCGGGCGTGACGTCGACTTCCTGCGGTTTGCCGTTTAGCGTGAATTTGATTGCCATTCGCGAACCTCCTCCAGGACAAGCTCAGACGGTTACCGCGATTGTAGTCCAATTCGTGGCTGACGGCGCAAAGAACTCGCTATTCGATGAGAGGTCTGGCCGGTGCAGTCTGCGGCGCTGGATTTTCCGGAGCCGTTTGCCCCGGACTTTGAGGTTGCGGGGCCGGTTGGGTCTGGTTGGGATTGGGCTGCTCTTGCCCCGGCGTTTCCGGCTGCCCGACTGGTTGCTGAGGCGCCTGCTGGCCGGGCGCCTGTTGCGGCGGCTGTTGCCCGGTGGGTGCAGTCGTTGCCGGTCCAGGCTGAGGCGTTACCGGTTGTGCTGCTCCGGGTTGTGCTGGGCCGGGCTGTTGTTCACCCGGTGCGGCGGGCTGAACCGGCAAAGGCGTTGGCGCGGCGCCGGGCCCCTCGAGCGCGCCCTGGCCCGCGTAAATCTCACGGTTTTCGCGAGGGGCATAGCGAACCATTCGCGGCGTGACGAGAATAATAATTTCCGTGTTCTGATCCGCGATGCTCTGATTTTGCGCGAGCCATTCCAGGCCGGGCAGGCCGACGATTCCCGGTGTGCCGTTGACGTTGACGCTCGTTTGCGGCGCAAGATAATTTGCGATCACGCTTGTCTGATCCTGCTTCAGGCGAACTGTGTGCGTAATGCTCTGGTTACTGAGGACCGGAATCGAGTTGAAGCTCTGCCCTGCGACGCTGCTGATGCTGAAGTCGAGCGCGAGCGTGACCTCGCTATCCGCGTGAATGCGTGGGGTGGCTTTCACCTTCAGCCCGATGTCGAGATACTGCACGTTTGGATACGGAATGCCGCTCGAACCGTTCGCGCCCGTTCCGCCGTTGAAAATGGAGGATGAATTGAGGACCACCGTGACGTCATCGCTTCCCGAATTGGCTGTGGCGATATCGAGCGTGGAATCGTCATTGAAATCTCCGGTGACGATCGACTGTGGATTCGTGCCGACTGGGATCTCGAAATTTGAGCTGAAGCTTCCGTCTCCGCCTCCGAGCAACACGGAGACTGCATTGTCGCCGGCCGCTCCCGTTGAGGCGGTGTCGCCGGCCGCAACGACGAGGTCAGCGAGCCCGTCGACATTGAAATCGCCGACGACGAGCGAAGTGGGCGCCAGTCCGGCGGGATAATCGCGCGTGGGGCCTGGCGCGAACGTCCCATTTGCGGTTCCGTTGGCATTTTTCTGGCCGAGCAGAATGGTGACCGAATCGCCCGAATTGGATGAGCTCGGAGCGCCGTTGTTCGCGACCGCGAGGTCCGTGATGCCATCGCTATTGAAGTCGGCAGCCGCGACGTAAACGGGAGAATTTCCCGTGGCGTAATCAACCCGCGGCTGGAACGTGCCATCGCCGTTGCCAAGAAAAACGGAAACCGAATTGTTTCCCTGATCGGCCACGACCAGATCGATGTGGTTATCGCCATTCAAGTCTTCAGCGAGAAGCCCGGCGGGTTGAAATCCGACGGGAAGCTGCAAGACAGTCGCAGACGTGGCAAAGGTGCCGTCTCCCTTTCCAGCGAAAATCGAAATCGTGTTGTCACCTTGGTTTGCGACCGCGAGGTCCACGTGGTTATTTGAAGCATTCAAATCATGAAAACGCGCCGCGACCACCGAAACCGGCGAGCGCCCCGTAGGAATTGTGGTGGCCGGCTGGAAAGTGCCGTCGCCCGCGGCGCCGGCGAGCAGTATGCCGATATTGTTCGAGGCTTTGTTTGCCACAGCCAAATCGATAAAGCCGTTGCTCTCGTCAAAACTGCCGCTCGCGATCCAGACCGGACTCGACGCCGGATTCAGAGGGTCGGTCGCGTACGTGACCTGATTCGCGAACGTGCCGTCGCCCGTCGTTACTCCATTGCCGAGCAAGACGCCAATGTTGCCGCTCTGCGCATTCGCTACGATCAGGTCGCTGATAGCGCTGCCGTTGCGTAACACGGCGGTCGCGATGAATTGCGGCGCCTTTCCGGCCTGATAGTTCTTGCTTGGAAAACTGGATGACGAGATGCCCGGTATTTGCGGTCCACCGAGACTCGAAGAATAGCTGGCAAGCGAAACGGGATAATGTTCGCCGAAGAAAGCCGTAGCCGGCTGGCCGTCCTCGGCGCGAAGGAAGATGCGCACACCGTGATGCACGAGAGAGAGCGTGCGGCCGAAATTCGCCACGGCGCTGGGCATGGTGGCGAGGAAGGTGCTTTGACCGCCGCCGAACGCGACCAGCGGCGGAATGAGAGAAGCGGCGTTCAAGTCCCCCGAGCCAAGCAGTCCGGCGATCTGCGTCGGCGAAAGGCCGGAGAGAGACGTGGGCAAACCGAAGATCTTGCTGATCACATCCACGAGCCCTGCAGCGGACGAATTCGCCTCCGTTATTTCCGAGGGGGTCAGCGTGAAGGCACGTAGATGCTGGGGTGGCGTGATGCCGAGTTGGCGCGCGAAGTTCTTATCGACTTCCAGGACCTCGATCTCCAGAATCATCTGGCCGAGCGGCTGTTCGATCCCATCGATCACGTCCGAAGCGACAGCGAGCGCCTGCGGCGAGGCCCGCAGCGTGATCGTGCGCGAACTCGTGTCCAAAGTAGCGCGCGTGATCCCGCTGATGTCGCGCACAACGCGAAGCGTCTCCGTCATTTCGGCGGGAGTCGCCGAAGCGGGCAGCAAGACGGTCCTGATCGCGACCTCGGCGAACTCGCGCCGCTTCTGGGGAGTGTCTTGCGCGACAAAGAACATTTGGCCGGAAGTCGGCCGCCAAAACGTATCCGTCATCACGCCAAGAATTCGCATCGCCGTGGGGAAGTCGACATCGTTGAGCACGAGATTCACCGGACGCGAGCTGAGATCGGGATCGAAGGAAGCTTCTACGCCAAACACACGCGCGACTTCGTTGTACGCGCCGAGCGTATCGCCGCGATAGTTGAAATTCTGAGTTCCCTCGCGATAGTTTAGCTGAGGCTCGCCGCCTAATTTGGCGCTCGTGGTCTTCGGCGAAGGCTCTGCGGCAAGGAACTCCGCGAGGCGTTCACGGATCGCCGTGTTTGTCGGGTCTAGATTGCTGGCTATCAGTAGCTCGCGGCGCGCGTCATCAAGTCGATTCGAAATTGCATCGCGCTCAGCGGCGTCCACATGCGATTGCACGAGCGCGGCTTTGGCAGTTTCGCGGCGCAGGGCATAGTTTTTATCGCTCGGAGCATATTCGGCAGCTTGCGAATAATATTCGTAGGCCGTCGCCCAATCCTGCTGCTTTTCTGCCGCCTCGCCTTCGCGAAACGCCTCTTTCGCCTTGCGCGCATCCGGTTTTACAGTAACAGCAGAGGGAGAATCCGTGGACGAGCGCGCCTGCGGATAGGCTGAAGCCACGGCCGCAGCGAAAACCAGCCACATGCATGCAAGGACCCATGCCGATTTGTCTCGCGCTCGTCGATTTGCAGGCATAGCAGGTTACGATGCCCATTCTACAGGATGGGATTGATCGTAATTCGCTTTCACTGCGGGAACGTTACGGGCTGGCCTTGCCGATCCATGCAGACGCGTCAGACTATACCGGCTTTTGTCCCGCGAGCAGAGCCAACTCGCGCCACTTCCAGTGGCAATCGACCTCGATAAAGCCGATTTCGCGCAGCCAGGCGAGTTGCGTTTCCATATCGAGCAGTTTGTTCGACGGATCTTCCTCATCGCACGCGATAGCTTTCAGAAAACCGGCGTGAAGCCGAGGGGTGGGCGAGGCGACGTGTTCCAGATTGCAAAACACGCCTCCCGGCACGAGAATCTCGAAAATCTCCTTATAGAGCGAGCGCTTTCGTGCGTGCGGCACGTGATGAATAGCGAAACTGGATACCACGACGTCAAACCGGCCGAGCTCGGGCAACGTTTTCTCCAAATCGTGGGCTACAACAGCGATCGAGGGGTCGCCGGCAAAACGGGCGCTCAGCGCCTCGAGCATCGCGGGAGAGAAATCGAGCGCTACAAATTCTGCGCGCGGGCGCGAAGCTCTGACGAGCGAAAGCAGACGCCCGCCTCCACTGCCCAAATCGAGAACCCGGTGCGCATCGGCCGGAAGAAATTCAAGGAGGGTAGCTTCGCCTTCCACGCGGTGGGGAATGGAATCCGCGCACCGAAGATAGTCGAGGGCGTGCTCCGGCGATTGCCAAAGATTGACGTTTGCCTGCGACATAAAGCTCTCCTCTCGCCTCCAGTAGGCGCTGCCGCCAAGCGCGGGTCAAATTTATACTTGTTGCAAGAAATATAAGGAATTCTTATGACCCTACTGATAAAGCTACGCGGATTTGCCCGACGCTTTTTGATTGATTGCGCGGCTAGTGTGCGGTTTCGGGCGCAGAGCCGCCACAAATTGTTCGAGCGGGAGGGTGTTAATTACGTCGGACGCTTCGATCCAGCCGCGACGGGCGGTCGAAACGCCGTAATGCATCATCGAGAGCCCTTTGATTGAGTGCGCATCGGTCGAAATGACGATTTTCGCGCCGCGCTGTTTCGCAAGCCGCAGGTGCGTGTCCTTCAAATCCAGGCGCTCGGGCGAAGCGTTGCATTCCAGTGCCACACCGGCCTTAGCGCATGCGTCGATCACCTTTTCTATGTCGTATTCAAACGCTTCGCGACGCAGAATCAACCGGCCCGTCGGATGCGCCAGGATTTGCGTGTAGGGATTTTCGATGGCGGCGAGGATTCGAGCCGTCATCTCCTCGCGCGGCATGTTCATGAATGAGTGGACCGAAGCGACTACGACATCCAGTTGCGCGAGCACTTCATTATCGAGGTCCAGTTTGCCGTCTTTCTTGATGTCGACCTCGATTCCGGTGAGCAGCCGAATGCCGGGCACGCGCTTCTGAGCGTCGTGGATTTTCTTGATTTGCTCGAGCGTGCGCTTTTCGTCCATGCCGTTGGCCACGGTCACGGCCTGCGAATGATCCGTCAGCGCAATGTATTCGTAGCCGAGCTTCTTTGCGGCCTCGCCCATTTCCTCAATGGTGTTGCGGCCATCGGACGCCGGCGTGTGCATCTGCAAATCGCCGCGAATGTCTTCCAGCTTCACGAGTCTCGGCAATCTACGCTGCTCGGCCGCTTCGATTTCGCCAGTCATTTCGCGCAACTCGGGCGGGACGTGATCGAGCTTCAGCTTGGCGTAGATTTCTTCTTCCGTCTTGCTCGCAACTATGCGGCCGCCTTTTATCGTTGTGAGCGCGTATTCGTTGAGGGTCCAACCCATATCGTTGGCACGGCCACGCAAGGCCACGTTATGCGCTTTCGAACCGGTGAAATACATCAGTGCGGCGCCAAAGCAATCCTTTTCCAACAGTCGAACATCAACCTGAAGTCCGCCGGCCAGTTGGAAGCTAACTTTGTTCTCGCCGTGTGCGAGCGTTTGGCCGATTCCGGGATATTTCAGGATGTGCTCGGCGACGGCATCGACGTCTTTCTGTTTATCGCGGCCAGGACGCATTGCAACGAGGATATCGAGGTCGCCTACCGTTTCGCGGCAGCGGCGCAAAGATCCTGCAGGCGTAGCCGATTCGACTGCTTCGCCGAACTCGCGCATGTACGACACGACGCGCGCTGCTTCTTCGCCCGCCACGTCGAAGCGGCATCGCGACGCACCGCACATATTCTTAAAGTGTTGCGCGGCCTTCAGGATATTTTGCTCGCTCTTCTCCCCGAAACCGGGCACGTCGCGCAGTTTGCCTTCGCGCGCAAGCTTTTCGACATCATCAACCGTTGCGCATTTGAACTTTTTCCAGAGCAGCGCCGCTTTCTTCGGTCCCAGCGACTGGAGCTCGAGTACATCCAGAATCGTGGCCGGATATTTCTTCAGCAGCTTTTGGCGAAGAGCATAATCGCCGGTCGCCAGGACTTCTCGGATATGTTCGGCCATGCTGTCGCCGACACCGGGCAATTCGGTCAGCTTCTCTTCGTCTTTCGCGATCTCCTCGATGCGTTCGTGGAGGCTCTCGATCAGCTCGGCAACTTTCTCGTAGCTGCGATAGCGCCCGATCATGGCGCCGTCGATTTCCAGCAATTGCGCGGTCTCGCGCAGAATCTTCGCTACCTGGCGGTTTTCCATTCGTCTGCCTCTCTTTAGAGAGCCATATTAGGACGCATGCGGCGCCACAAATCAAGCGGTGCGATTGGACTCCGGATTGGATAATGATTGCAAAGGGTTGTGTTAGGATTTCACGATTCGGGAGGCAACGTGGACAAGGCTGGGAAGTGGCTTGTCTGGATAGGGAGTGTTCTGCTTGTTCTCACGGCATTCCTGCACCTTTACGGATACACGTTCACCGCGAGCCTATTTGCCGGAACGGGCGCGCGCGCGGATGTGATCGGCGCTTACCGAACGCTTTCACTGGCGTTTTTCTTCACATTGTTGCTGCTGGCACCTGTCTTCCTGCTGCTCAGCCGGATGCCGGGCGCAAAGCGCATCGCGCTGATTGCGGTGCTCATACCGCTGGCCGACCTCGTGCTAATGTTTCATTTTCTCGGCCTGTTCGTCGGGACGATTGCAATGATCATTACCGTATCGCCGCTCCTGCTTGGCGTGCTGTTGTTGCA
>DATEME010000663.1:0-2738 GCA_035275865.1 Candidatus Acidiferrales bacterium
CGAGCCGCGGCCGCGGCCGATTCGGAGCCGGCAGGGGCGGAAGCCATGCGGCGACGTTTCCCGTTCCCACTCACGCGCGATTACATGAATGGGATCGCCATTCTCGATCGCAGGGTGGTGGATATTTCCGATGCCGAGAACGCTCCCTCGGACCTTGCGACCGGAGCGCGCAACTTCCTGGCGAGCGGCTATCGGGCGATTACCATCGTGCCCATGATGCGCGGCGACGTTGCCATCGGCGCGCTCAGCGTGTCGCGACGTCTGCCTGGGCCGCTCTCGGGCACGCAGCTAGCACTCTTGAAGACCTTCGCCGACCAAGCCGTCATCGCGATCGAGAACACGCGGCTGCTGAATGAGCTGCGCGAATCACTTCAGCAGCAGACCGCCACCGCCGATGTGCTCAAAATTATCAGCCGCTCAACCTTCGATCTCAAGACGGTTCTCAACACGCTGGTCGAATCGGCAATATGATCGATTGTCTGCTGATCACGACGGCGGCGTCTTGTCGATCCGACCGCTGGGTTCGACGAACCAGTACTCACTGGTGAGCGGTTTACCGGCAAGCCGCGCCTGTACCCATTTGGCTTGGTAGGCGCGAGGATCCGGCCCATTGGTTGCAGATGGTACCCCGCCAATGCTGTGGCGGGCGTCAGCATAGATAATGAGCTGCTTCGGGCCGCCGAGCGCTTTGGCGAAGGCCTTCGTATTCTCCAGGGGACAGAGCTCGTCAGATTCGCCCCCTGCGATCAGGTACGGCACTCTGATCTTTTCGGCGTATCCGTGCCAATCGAGTGATTTGCGGAATTCGTCGAATTCGCGCTCGTCCGTGATGCCCGACATGAACATGAAGCGGCGCTTGAATGTAGGTGACGCTTCCTCGAAGATCGCGTTTCCACCAGGCTCGTAGCATGTTCCGGTTACCGCGCATGCCCGATAGCGAGGCTCATTCGACATCATGATCGCGGAGAAGAAAGATCCAAAGCTCGAGCCGATGACGACGATCTTGTCCGGGTCGATTTCCGGCCGCGCCAACAGCCATTTCATCACTTCCTTGCCGGTCTCGACCCAACCCGAAACGTCGGTATAGATGCCACGCAGCGGCGCTTCCCAGTAACCCGGACCTTCGACTGCCAAAAACGCGAAGCCGCGTTGCATCCAAGGATCGCCATACAGCGAGACGTACTTCTCCTTATTGCCGTCCATGCCCGGCACCATGACGATAGCCGGTACTTTGCGACCTGGCTGGTAGCCTGGAGGCAAATGAAAGATGGCGGGAAGCTGCTTGCCACGGTACGGGATCTCTGCCCATTCGACCTTATGGTCGGCAAGCTTCATGAATTTCGTGAAGGTCTCCCGCTTCTTCGTGTTATAGCCCTCGATGCGGTCGTTGATCTCATCGATCGGCCACATCGCTGATGCCCAGTACTGTGCGGCAATAAAATAATTGTCGCGCGCCTCGAAGGACTCGCCGTCCTGCTCAGCTTCCCTCGCCTTCGCTTCCCGGATTCGCGCCAGCGCCTCGAAAGCTGGTGCAATATCGGCGTACTTCTTGACCCGTTGCCGGAGCACGGCCATATCGCCGATCACCGCGGCGCCGCAGTTGCGGATCATCACGGCCGTCCGCCCTTGGTCCCAGTCGATGCCGTTGGCTTGAATGATGTTATCAAGTGCCCAGCGTTGCTCGTTGAAGCGGCGCATTACCGGCGCGCCGATCGGCTGTCGCTCCGCCGCGGCCAGTCTGCCGGCGGAAAGCGCTGTGCCTGCACTCGCGGCTATGATCTTGGCGGTATGCAAGAGCTGGCGACGGGTCATGGCAATGCTCCCCTCGGGTGTGGTCCATCTGACAGCTGTCCACATCCGCTGCCGGGCTGGCCGAGGCGGAGGGAAGCCAGTTCCAACCGGTTTTTGAGCATGCGATTGGTAGCGAGAACAAGTGTTATTCAAACCTAACCAGTCGGCAGCTGGAGGCGGACCCGGGTCGACCCGACAAGCGCCTCCGACCTATGCCCTGACTAACATAGATTCTGCGCGGGGGGCGCCGAGTAACCGCGACCGGCGCACGTTCATATCGCTGCTCGAAGGCTCGGCGGCCGCTGGGGAGTTTGCCAAAATCCGTCCGACCGGATTGGAATGACCCACTAGCGTCAGTGTTCGAAACGCGCCCTACCGCGCTGGAGCTGTTGCAACTGTGCATCGGCCTGCGCCGATTATTGTTGTCGCAATGCCATCTTTCATCGTTGACCCTGCATAGGTCAGATTGCCGTTTTGCCGATCCAGCTCGTAGGACACATCGCCGCTCACAGCGGTAATCCAGCCGTCATCAAAGCGGCCGACATTGAGCTTCTTCCCATCTGCAAGCGTGACAACTTTTGTCGTCTCATCAATCCAGAAGCCAAAATTCTCTTCGTTGCTCGATGAAGTAGTTCCTTTCGGCGCGTCTACAATGACGACCTTTTTGCTTACGCAGTTCAGGTAGGTGCGTGCTGCCGCGCTTTCCTCCAAGACGGCGAACGCCGTCAGGGCGAGCACGCTCACTAGAACAGCGCTTTTCATCTTGTCTCGCGAGCGCTCTCGCGGCAGATGGCCAGAATTGCCAGAGTGATGATCGATCCGGCGCTAAAATCCCTGCCAATGCGGCGGGCCAATGCGAACAATTGACCCTTTTCAGACATGGGCGGGGTCGGGAAAGGATCCTATTTTGCGGCACCTCCCCGATCCTCGCTATTATTTCAATGTGC
>DATEME010000664.1:0-2449 GCA_035275865.1 Candidatus Acidiferrales bacterium
TGGGACGGCGGCGTGCATCACTGGCGCGTCCGCTACTCGGCCGGCTACAGCGCGGTCCCCGATGATGTGCAGGAAGCGTGCGCTCAATGGGTCGCCGCTCTCTTCTGGCAAACGAAGCGCGACCCCGGTCTCGAATCGGAAACCATCCCCGGCTCGAATGGCACTAACTTTGTCGTAAGTAATTGATCTGTAAGAAAATAGGCCTCGCATGTATGAATGGGGTTCACCACAAATCCTGTTCAGGCATGGAGGCCTACGATGGCGAATTCTAACCAAGAATCGGTTGCCAGCCAAGTCGAATCGTTGCAACGCAAGTTCGCCCAAGCGCCCGGTTTGCCGTTTGTCGAGTTGTTGCCCGCGGCGTTGATCGGCGAGCTCCTTGAAGAACACGGGAGCGAATTCAACGATCGGATTTATACGCCGGCGGTGACTCTGGCGATGTTCCTGTCGCAATGTTCGGATGCCGACGCGTCGATGAAGCAGGCCGTGGCTCGATTGATCGCGCATCGGGTCGTGCAAGAAAAGCCGGCGTGTTCCTCGAAGACCAGTGCTTACTCCAAAGCACGCAAGCGACTGCCCGAGCTACTTCTCGCCGATCTGACACGGCACACGGGCAAGCAATTGCTGACGAAGGCGCCCGTCGGCTGGAAATGGCATGGCCGCGATGTCAAAGTGGTCGATGGCTCTACTGCTTCAATGCCCGACACCGACGCGAACCAAGAAGCCTATCCGCAGATGAAGTCGCAGAAGCCCGGCATCGGTTTCCCGATCGTGCGTTTCATCGTGATCTTTTCACTTGCGGTCGGCACGGTGCTCGATGCGGCATTCTGTCCTTACCAAGGAAAAGAAACCAGCGAGCTGGCGTTGTTGCGCCGTTTGCACGATCGCCTTGATCCGGGCGACGTCGTGCTCGGCGACCGCCATTTTTGCTCGTTTTTCGAGATCTCCGAGCTGCAACGCCGCGGCATTGACGTGGTCATGCGTCTGCACCAGAAACGCAAAACCGATTTCCGTGGCGGCGTGCAACTGGGCAAGTACGATCACCTCGTCGTCTGGAAGAAGCCGCAACGACCCACCTGGATGGAGGAAGAAACCTATCAACAATACCCCGATGAATTGGTGATGCGCGAGCTGCGCGTCCACATCCAAGGCAAGGGCCGCAAGGTTCGCAGCCGCGTCCTTACGATCGCCACGACGCTCTGCGATCACGAAGAATATCGCAAGTCCGACTTGGCGAAATTGTATCGTCGCCGTTGGCAGGCGGAACTCAACCTGCGATCGCTCAAAACGGTTCTGCAGATGGACGTGCTGCGTTGCAAGACGCCCGCGATGGTTCGCAAAGAACTTTGGGCGCACTTGCTCGCCTACAACTTGATCCGCCAAGTGATGGCCCAGGCCGCCGACCAATTTGACGTCGAGCCTTGGACGATCAGTTTCAAGGGAACGTTGCAAACGCTGAACGCTTTCGCGCTGCCCCTGTTGACCTGTGCGAAAGGCAAGCTGCCCGAAGTGGTCGAGGAAATGCTGCTTGCCATCGCACGTCACACCGTGGGCAACCGCCCCGATCGAATAGAACCTCGCGCGCTCAAGCGACGACCGAAACCGTACGACCTGCTAACGAAGCCACGAAAGGAAGCCCGAAAGCTTGAAATCCAAACTGGTTGTGAGTAAAGTCAGTGCCATTCGGGCCGCGGGCTTTTTTCTTCTTCATCACATCTCCAGAGGTCGATCGGCTCCAAAAGTCGGGCCTTCTCCATAAGGAACTCGATAGTGTAACTCACCGGCTCGCCGTTGTCAGCTAATTTCCGGTGAATTTCCTCGACCGTTAGCCAGCGGTTAGCCGGTTGAAGATCGATCCGCTGCAAGGCTTCGTGATGAAGCAACCGTGTCTGAAAGAGTTCAACTTCATAAGCCGTCTCGCACTTCTTGCTGGCCGACCAGGCGGTGTAGGCCAGGCGAGACATGGGGAGCAATTCGACTATGAAATCGTTTTGCTGGTAGAGATTCAACTCCTCCTGGATTTCGCGACAGCAACAGGCGTTGAACGATTCGCTTTCTTTCTTGTGGCCGCCGACAAGGTTGTAGGCGCCCCATTTGCGGTTCCATTGTCCCAGCCAACGTGGTTGAGGCGAGTGCGGATGTTGGATCAAAGCAAACGCCGCGAGTGATTTTCTCATTATGTTAGGTTCCTGACGGGAAGACGACATGGCACTTCGGGAATCGGAATTGGATAAGGTGGGCCATCGGCTGGCTTTGTGATCTGCCAGCCTATGGTCCTGAACATCAAGGCAGAGATGGGTTATAGAGTTGGTAATCATGGCATCCTGAGGGGTAGGGACGAACTCAACATCGTCAGCGACACGCCCTGCGGGCGATACATTCTCACGCCGCCAGCTGTTCTTCGATGATTTTCGAGACGCTAGCACTGATGCGAGCGACTCGCGGCTCC
>DATEME010000665.1:0-2610 GCA_035275865.1 Candidatus Acidiferrales bacterium
TGTCCGCTTTGTGCCAAAAGCGGACATTCGCATTGCAACAAATAGCCTCGCTATTCGATCACCTCGTCGGCGATGGAAAGCAGCGTCGGTGGAACCTCGACGCCTATAGCGCGAGCCGTTGCAAGGTTGATGATGAATTCAAACCGCGTTGCCTGCACCACCGGTAGGTCTGAAGGTTTCTCGCCCTTGAGGATGCGTCCGGTATAGATGCCGGCTTGGCGGCCCTGCTCAATTGCGGGTGGCCGTAGCTCATCAGCCCGCCGGCACCGGCCCAGTCACGAGAGAAATAGATCGCGGGGATTGCGTGGCGGCTGGCCAGCGTGAGGATTTGCGCTCGTCGGCCAAATAGACGTGCGTCATTGGGAACGAAAAATGCGTCGAGGCGCTTTTGCACAAGCTCCGCGAAGGGTGCGTCGATGTCACGCTCGGGGCCGTGGGCGTGGAGAAGAGTATCCACTTGCCCTCCAAATGTCGCAACCGCCGATTTCGCATCTGTGACCACACGATCGAACCAGACATAGGACGGCCCCATGAGCACGCCGAAGCGCGTGGCGCGGGGAAAGAGTTCATGTAGAAGACCGAACTGTTTCGGGACAATTTCGCCACCCATGTCGGTGTAGCCCATCCTTCCCCATCGGCTAGCTAACACATGCAGACGCTCTTGCACGGACGGCGTATCCGCGGTTGCGAAGTTGGTTGAGCTTGCGGAAGATCGGCTCCGACGCGCCACGCGGCAGGAAGACGGCGAACCAGGTTGGCGCTTCAAAATCCGCAAGGCCCTGCTCAGAACTGGCCAGATTTGGCAAGGCCGCGTATACTCTCGTCCGCGAGGACGTGATCCCGTCGCCGTGTCATTTTTCGAAGGAGGGACTGATGGGTTCGGAACGAACTAGCCGCAGGGAGCTCCTCAAGGGCGGCGCCGCGTTGGCCGGTGGGGTCACGTTGGGAGAGTTAGCATCGAGCCAGGCACAAGCACACGACCATCCGATGACCCCGGGCAGCCAAAACGCTTCTCCGATGATCCTGGGCAGCAAGGAGTTGGTCGAATACGGCCAGCGCTCCCGTTACGTGACCTCGGTGCGCATACAGCACCCCCCCGGCGGCAGGCCTTCACCCGACTTGTTCGGGAAAGTGTTCCACGTGGCCTCGCCGCTGCAGGATTCTGTTGGCGTGATCACGCCGTCGTCGCTCCACTATGTGGCGACGACCCGCGGCTCCTACATGCCGGACATCGATCCCAAGCTGCACACTCTGACGATTCACGGCTTGGTGGATCAGCCCCTGACCCTCACCATGGATGACTTGAAGCGCTTCCCGTCAGTCACCCGGTTGCATTTCATCGAGTGTGCGGGAAACCGGCACACTCCGCGACAAAAGACCGTGCAGGAAACGCACGGGATGACCAGTTGCGCCGAATGGACCGGCGTACTCCTTTCAACGCTGCTCAAGGAGTGCGGCCTGAAGGGCAGCGCGACATGGTTCGTCGCTGAAGGCGCCGAGGAAGTGAAGGGCGCCTCGAGCATGCCCATCGCCAAAGCGATGGACGACTGCCTGATCGCCTACGGCATGAACGGCGAGGCCTTGCGCCCGCAGCAAGGGTTTCCAGTGCGCATAATCCCACCCGGCTTCGAGGGAATCTTCCACACCAAGTATCTGCGGCGCATCAAGGTCGTCGACCGGTATTACATGAACTACAACGACTTCGGGCATCTCCGTGAGGATCCGAAAGAGGCTGCGCTCAGCGAACAGATCGGACCCAAGTCGGTCATCACGTACCCGTCCGGCGGACAGCAGCTGCCCGGCCGCGGATTCTACGAGATCAGCGGGCTGGCCTGGTCCGGCGGGGGCGCCATTCGTACCGTGGAGGTATCCACCGATGGCGGGAAGAAGTGGAACCTCGCCGAGCTCAAGACGACACCACAACGCATGGCGCACGTCCGGTTCGGCTATCAGTGGACTTGGGATGGAAACGCGACCGAGATTCTTTCGCGCGCCACCGACGAGATCGGGCAGGTGCAGGCGCTGCGAGAGCAGATCGCCCAGTGGTGGAACGTGCCTGTGGAGCGAAATTACCGAGTGCCCGGGCTCGACAACAGCGTTATGCCCTGGAAGATCGCCAAGGACGGGAGCGTGACCAATGGGCTCGCTTAGGCTTGTCACGATTCTGCTGCTCCTGGGGAGCCCCGCGTTCGCGCAGTCGCCCACATATGGCGTAGGACGCACTCCGACCGCAGAAGAAATCCGCCGCATGGATATCTCGATCGGTCCTACGGGAGAGGAGCTCCCTCCCGGCCGCGGCACCGCCAAGGAGGGCGCACAGGTCTTTGAGCAGAAGGGGTGCATCGCCTGCCATGGCCCAGCGGGCCTAGGGGGGATGGCGCCCGAGTTGCAATCGAAAAAAGGCCAGGATGTTCCCATCTGGCAACGGGAGCGCATCCTGCCACTGCGCTCGCCGTTTGCGACGACGGTGTGGGATTACATCAATCGCGGCATGCCTGCCGGGAATGAGGGGACTCTCACCGCCAATGAGGTCTATTCGCTGACGGCCTACCTGCTCTTCTTGAACAAGGTGATCCCGGAGGACGAAGTCCTCGACAAACAGAGTCTGCC